>CANIDW010000215.1 GCA_947466165.1 Comamonadaceae bacterium
TTCTCGGAAAACATCGAGCACGCGGTCCGGGTCCATGCTGAAATTGCCGTTTTTAGGCGCATCAGCGCGACGGATCAAGGGCTTGGTCAGCCGGTGAGGGTGATGGGCATAGTCAAAGCCGTAGCGACCTTTGACGCACAGACGCTCATGGTTAGCCGGTCCGTCCCGGCCTTCGACAAAAATAATTTTTTCATCTTTCACGTTGTAGGTCAGCTGGCAACCCACGCCACAAAAAGGGCAGACCGAGGCGACTTGCTTGTCAGGCACGCTCAGCGCTGCGTCACGCGCCGGCATCAGTGCGCCAGTCGGGCAGGCCTGCACGCATTCGCCACAGGCGACACAGGTAGACGCCCCCATGTCGTCGTCCATGTCAAAAACAATCTTGGCGTGCTCGCCGCGAAAAGCCAGTCCGATGACGTCGTTGACCTGCTCATCACGACAGGCGCGCAGACAGCGTGTGCATTGGATGCAGGCGTCCAGGTTGACGGCTATGGCAGGGTGTGACAAATCAGAAGGGGTCGAGTGCCTTGCTTCAAAACGAGGTTTGCCAACGCCGATTTTGGCGGCCCACTGGTCCAGCTCGTTGTGGCGCGTGTACGCTTTTTCAGGCATGTCAGACAACAGAAGTTCCAGCACCATTTTTTGCGAAGCCACAGCGCGCGCGCTGTCGGTGACGACTTTCATGCCGGCGGTGGGAGCCCGGCAGCAAGAGGGCGCCAGCACGCGTTCACCGTCGATCTCGACCATGCAGGCCCGGCAGTTGCCGACGGCTTGCATGCCTTCGCGAAAACAAAGGTGTGGTATTTCCAGCCCTTCTCGCTTGGCGACTTGCAAAATCGATTCGCTGGCGCTGGCTGTCACTTGTTTGCCGTTGAGGCTAAAACTCAGGGGTGCGTCCATCTCGGCGTGTTCCTGACGGGTCATGGCGTTCATAGGGAGTCCTGGTATCCGGTGATCAGTGCGTGCACTTGAAGTTCAGGCGAGTTCATGCGGGAAGTACTTGACGACGCTGTCCATGGGGTTGGGTGCGGCCTGGCCCAGCCCGCATATGGAGGCGTCACGCATGACCTGCGAAAGCTCTGCCACCAGGGCCAGGTCCCAAGAGGGTTTGTTCATCAGCGTGACTGCCTTGGCCGTGCCAACGCGGCAAGGCGTGCATTGCCCGCAGGACTCGTGCTGGAAAAAACGCATCATGTTGCGCGCAGCATCGCTGGCGCGGTCTTTGTCCGACAAAACAATCACTGCGGCCGAGCCGATAAAGCTGCCGTAGGCTTGCAAAGTGTCAAAATCCAGCGGGATCTTGTTCAGTGAGGCTGGCAATATGCCGCCCGAGGCGCCGCCCGGTAAATAGCCGTACAAAGTGTGTCCGTCGAGCATGCCCCCGCAGTGTTCATCAATCAGCTCCTGCACCGTGATGCCGGCCGGCGCGAGCTTGACGCCGGGCTGCTTGACACGGCCAGAGACCGAAAACGAGCGCAGGCCTTTGCGGCCATTGCGGCCATGCGAAGCAAACCAGGCGCCGCCTTTCTCAAGCAGTTCACGTACCCAATGCAGGGTTTCGAAATTGTGTTCCAGCGTGGGCCGGCCGAACAAGCCGACCTGCGCGACGTAAGGGGGGCGCAGCCGGGGCAAGCCGCGTTTGCCTTCGATCGATTCAATCATGGCGGATTCTTCGCCGCAGATGTACGCACCGGCGCCACGCCGCAAATCAATTTCCGGCATGCCTGCCATGGGGGGCGACAGGCGCAGTTTGTCCAGCTCGGCCTCAAGCATGTGGCGGCAGCCGTGGTATTCGTCACGCAGGTAAATGTAAATTTTGGCGATGCCGACGGCCCAGGCTGCAATCAACATGCCTTCTAAAAATCGGTGCGGGTCGCGCTCGAGGTAGGTTCTGTCTTTGAAGGTGCCCGGCTCGCCTTCGTCAATGTTGATCGCCATCAGGCGCGGGCCTGCTTCTGCCCGCACAATGCGCCACTTCCGGCCGGCTGGAAAGCCGGCCCCGCCCAGACCGCGCAGGCCGGCGTCCTCCAGTGTTTTGATGACTGACTCCACGTCCCGCTCGCCAGTCAGACATTGCTGGAGCAGCGCATAGCCGCCAGCAGCCCGGTAGGCAGCCAGATCAATGAAACCAGCGGGCTCATGCCGGATCGCTTGCGCCTGTACGGCAGCCACGATGAGCTCGGTGCTGGCCATTGGCACGGGGTTCTGGCCCACCACGGCGGCAGGCGCTTGCTCACAGCGGCCTATGCAGGGTGCTGAAATCACTCTGACCTCGCGCCCAAGCAGAGCCGGTAATTTGGCCAGCAAGGCTTTGGCCCCGGCCATCTCGCATGACAAGCCGTCACAAACGCGTACCGTCAACGCTGCAGGAGCGCTTTGGCCGTCTTTCACCACATCAAAGTGGTGATAGAAAGTAGCCACCTCATACACCTCGGTCTGTGCCAGGCCCATCTCTTGAGCCAGCGCGGCCAGATGGGCGGCAGACAAGTGGCCAAAGCGGTCCTGAATCTTGTGCAGATGCTCGATCAACATGTCCGGCTTGCGTGATGCCTCCTGCAGCAGGCCTTGTACTTCGGCCAGCGCAGCTGGTTCTACCCGCCTTCCTTTGGGCGCCTGGCGTTTACGCTGTTTGACGGCGTCATCCAGAGCGACGATGGGAATGATCGGGTGATTCATGTTGGTTCAGGGCTCAAAGCTAAAGCTGTCGTGAAAGTCTTGCCGGGGTCAGATGACCTGGTCGGCGCGCATTTGCGTGATGTCATCGGTGCTGTAGCCCAGTTGGGTCAGCACCTCCTCGGTGTGTTCGCCCAAAAGGGGGGAACGGGTTACTTCGGTCGGGCTGTCAGACATCTTGATCGGGTTGCCTACTGTCAGGTATTTACCGCGCGTCGGGTGGTCGACTTCAACGATGGTGCCGGTGGCCCGCAAAGCCGGTTCTTCTGCAATTTCTTTCATCGACAAAATCGGCCCGCAAGGTATGTCGTACTTGTTCAAAATGTCCATGGCTTCGAACTTGGTCTTGGTCATGGTCCATTGCTCGATCCGGGCAAAAATCGGTTTGAGGTGCAGCAGGCGGGCGCCTGGTGTGGCGTAGGCTTCGTCGGTAATCCAAGCTTCTTCCCCGATCACTTTGCAAACCGACGGCCAGACCCCGGCCTGCGTGATGAAATAAATGTAGGCGTTCGGATCTGTTTCCCAACCTTTGCATTTAAGGATAGAGCCCGGTTGACCGCCGCCTGAGGCATTGCCGGCACGTGGCACGGCCACGCCGAATTTGCTGTCCGGGTATTGCGGGTATTCGTGCATGGTGCCGGTGCGCTCCAGCCGTTGCTGGTCGCGCAGCTTGACTCGGCACAGGTTCAGCACGGCGTCTTGCATGGGGGCCAGTACTTTTTGACCGCGCCCGCTGGTGTTGCGCTGGTACAGTGCGGCTACGATGCCCAGAGCCAGGTGCAAGCCGGTGCCGCTGTCGCCAATCTGCGCACCTGTGACCATGGGCGGCCCTTCATCAGTGCCAGTGGTCGAGGCCGAGCCCCCGGCGCACTGGGCCACGTTTTCATAGACTTTGCAGTCTTCATAGGGGCCAGGGCCGAATCCCTTGACGGAAGCCACGATCATGCGCGGGTTGATGGCTTGGATGTGCTCCCAGGTGATGCCCATGCGGTCCATGGCGCCAGGCGCGAAATTTTCGACCAGCACATCACAAGTTTTGATCAACTCGTCCAAAACCTTTTTGCCCTGGGCTTTTTTGGTATCCAGAGTGATGGAGCGCTTGTTGTGGTTGAGCATGGTGAAGTACAGACTGTCCACCCCGGGAATGTCGCGCAGCTGACCACGCGTTGCATCGCCTTCGCCGGCGCGTTCGACCTTGATAACGTCTGCACCAAACCAGGCCAGTAACTGCGTGCAGGTCGGCCCGGACTGAACGTGCGTGAAATCAAGAATGCGAACACCATCTAGTGCTTTGCTCATGAAGAATCCTTTCGAGATGCTGAAGTGAGGGCTTTTGGCAGCTGTTTTTGCAGGCTGCCAAAAGTTTCAAATCTCATCATAATCACTGCGTCCATGGCGCTCTAGGGGTTTGGATAATCAAGGCAGGGGAGACGGTGCGGCCAA
>CANIDW010000216.1 GCA_947466165.1 Comamonadaceae bacterium
CCAGTTCCCCGAGCCCATGCTCTCGCCACCGCAACTCGGTGACGGCGCACCCGGCTGGTGGGACACGCCCGCCAAGGCCAAGGTCCTGGGCGAATTCAACCGCCAGACCGACCCGGCCAAGCGCGCGCAACTCTGGAGCGCCGTGCAGCAAACTGTCTACACCGAAGTGCCTTACATCAACGTCGGCAAGTTCAGCAGTCTGTCGGCTCGCTCTTCCAAACTCGAGGGCTACACGCCATCGACCTGGCCGTTCTTCTGGAACACCGGTCTGGCCAAGTAAACCCGCAGGGCTGATCGATGTCCCGCATGTCCTGGGGAACCCTGGGACGCACTTTGCTGGGCCGCTTAGGCGGCATGCTGGCGGTGTTGTCCTTGGTCTCCGTGCTGGTTTTCCTGCTCACGCGCCTGGCTGCCGGTGACCCGATGGCCATGCTGCTCGGCGACCAGGCTTCGCTGGCAGACATTGAGCTAGCCCGCCAGCGTTACGGGCTGGACCAGCCACTGCTCGCGCAGTTTGTGCTGTGGCTGGGCGAGGTGCTCAAGGGCAATCTGGGGCAGTCGATCTTTTTGCAAATGCCCGTCACGCAAGTGTTGCTGGACCGGGCAGAACCGACGGCCTGGCTGGCGATTTTTTCGGTCAGCCTGGCCATGCTCATTGGCGTGCCTTGCGGCATCGCCTCGGCTGTCTGGCGTGGCCGCTGGATAGACCAATGCGTCAGCACCCTGGCCATGCTGGGGGCCAGCATGCCCAGCTTCTGGATGGGCTTGCTGGTGATCCAGCTGCTGGCCGTGGGTGCCGGCTGGTTTCCGGTTTCCGGCTATGGCGACCCCGGCGCGGGCTGGCTGACGCGCCTGCATCATTTGCTGCTGCCCTCGCTGGTGCTGGGCACGCTCAACTCGGCGCTGATCATCCGCTTCACACGCGCCTCGATGCTGGACATTCTGGACGAAGACTACATACGCACAGCCCGCTCCAAAGGTCTGACCGAAAGCACCGTTGTGCTCAAGCATGCGCTGCGCAATGCGCTGGTGCCTATCCTGACGGTGCTGGGGCTGACGCTGGCGCTGATGATTGGCGGCGCGGTGGTGACTGAGACCGTGTTCAACCTGCCCGGCCTGGGCAATCTGGTGGTGCGCGCGGTGCTGCGGCGCGACTACCCGGTGATCCAGGGTGCCTTGCTGGTGATCGCCGGCGTTTATGTGATCATCAATTTCACCATCGACGTGCTCTACGTTTTTGTCGACCCGAGGGTGCGTCATGGCTGAATGGCGATTGCTTCTCAAAACCCTGTTTGCCCGCCGGGTGGTGTTGCTCGCGCTGGTGCTGCTGGCGCTGATGCTGCTCATGGCCGCCATCAGCCAGTGGGTCTTGCCGCACGACCCGATGGCCATGAAAGTCAGCCAGCGCCTGCGTGCGCCGAACTGGAGCCACTGGAGCGGCACCGACGAGCTGGGCCGCGACATCACCAGCCGTATTTTTTACGGCGCCCGCTACTCGCTGGCCATTGGCGCCGGCACTGCCCTGCTGGCGGCTTTTTTCGGCACGCTGCTGGGTCTGCTGGCCGGTTTTTTCAAGCGCCTCGATGCGCCGCTGATGCGCTGCGTGGACGCCATGATGGCCTTTCCCGACATCCTGCTGGGCATCGCGCTGGTGTCCATTCTGGGCGCCAGCCCGACCAATGTGGTGCTGGCCCTGACCATTGTTTACACACCGCGCGTGGCCCGCGTGGTGCGCGCCTCCACGCTGGTGATACGCGAGCTGCCGTATGTTGAGGCAGCCCGCGCCGTGGGCGTGAGCACACCGCGGTTGCTCAGCGTGCACATCCTGCCCAACCTGATGTCGCCCATCCTGGTGCAGCTGAGCTTTATCTTTGCCTATGCACTGCTGGCCGAAGCCGGCTTGTCCTTTTTGGGCGTTGGCGTGGGCGCTGAAATCCCCACCTGGGGCACGATGGTGGCAGCCAGCACACAGTACGCCGACCGGGCGTTCTGGACGCTGTTTTTCCCCGGCATGGCGATTGTGCTGACGGCGCTGTCGCTGCAAATTCTGGGCGACGGTGTGCGCGACCTGCTCGACCCCCGCCTCAAAGGAACGCAATGACCGCGCTGCTGCCCCGCCTGCAAGTGCGCGACCTGCACACCCGTCTGCTGCAAGGCGGTGGCCCGCTGCCGCTGGTGCGGGGTGTGAGCTTTGACCTCTTCGACGGACAAACCCTGGCGCTGGTAGGCGAGTCCGGCAGCGGTAAATCACTCACGGCCCTGAGCCTGATGCGCCTGCTGGCGCGCAACGCGCGCTGGGAATGTTCGGGCCAGGCTCTGCTGACCGATGCCCAGGGTCAACAACACGACATGCTGCAAGTGAGCGACGAGCACATGCGCCAGTTGCGCGGCCACCAGATCGCCATGATCTTTCAGGAGCCCATGACCTGCCTGAACCCGGTGCTGCCGGTGGGCGAGCAGATCGCCGAGTCGGTACGCCTGCATCTGGGACTGAACGCTGCCGCAGCGCGCGCTCAAGCCCTGCGCGCTCTCGAGCAAGTTGAAATGCCCGCGGCACGCCAGCGCCTGGACGAGTACCCGCACCAGCTCTCAGGCGGCATGCGCCAACGCGTGATGATTGCCATGGCCATGGTCTGCGAGCCGCGCGTGCTGATTGCCGACGAACCCACCACCGCGCTGGACGTGACGATTCAAGCGCAGATTCTGGCGCTGATGTCGCGCCTGCAAAAAGACACCGGCATGAGCATGCTCTTCATCACGCACAACCTGGGCGTGGTGGCGCACCATGCCGAGCGCGTGGCCGTCATGTACGCCGGCCAGGTGGTTGAGCAGGCCGGTGTGCATGAACTCTTTGCCAAGCCCGCCCACCCTTACACGCAAGGCCTGCTGGCCTGCCTGCCGGGCCGCGCACGCCAGCTGGCCCGCCAGAGCGGCCAGGCGGTGGCGCTGCAAGACATACCCGGTCAGGCGCCAGCCATGAACCGGCTGGGTTCTGGTTGCAGCTTTGCCGAGCGCTGCAGTGTCAGTCTGCCCGCCTGCCAGCAGCAAGCGCCGCCCTGGCTGGGCACACCGGCCCACGCGCGTCTGTGCCACCTCAAAGGCCAGCCATGACGACACCTATGGTTCGCATTCAGGATCTCTCGGTCGAATTTGGCCGTGGTGCGCAGCGCGTGCGCGCCGTGCGTGGCGTCAGCTTTGACATTGCGCCGGGTGAAGCGCTGGGCCTGGTGGGCGAATCGGGTTCGGGCAAAAGCACCTTGGGCCGCGCACTGATCCAGCTCATTCAAACCAGTGGCGGCTCGGTTCAATTTGAAGGCCAGGAGCTCGTGGGCTTGAGCCAGGCCCAAATGCGCCCCTTGCGCCGACAGGTGCAAATGGTATTTCAAGACCCCAGCCTGAACCCGCGCCAGCGCGCCGGCGACATGCTCGCGGAGGTGCTGTCAACACACGGCCTGCACACAGGCGCAGCCCGGGCGCCGCGCATCGCCGAGCTGCTGCACATCGTCGGTCTCAAGCCCGAACACGCGAGCCGCTTTTCGCATGAGTTTTCAGGCGGCCAAAAGCAGCGGCTGGGGATTGCCCGCGCACTGGCAGCAGAGCCGCGCTTCATCGTCGCCGACGAGCCCTTGTCAGCGCTGGACATGTCGATCCAGGCGCAAATCGTCAACCTCTTGATCGGCTTGCGCCAGCAACTCGGGCTGACACTGCTGTTCATCTCTCATGACCTGGACGTGGTGCAGTACCTGTGTGACCGGGTGGTGGTTTTGTACCTGGGGCGGGTGATGGAAATCGCCCCCACTTCAGCCCTGTTTGACTCGCCGGCTCACCCTTACACACAGGCCCTGCTGTCCGCCGCCCCGATCCCGGACCCGACGCAAGCCGCGCCGCAGGTCCATCTGCAAGGCGATCCGCCCAGCCCGCTCAACCCGCCATCCGGCTGCGTTTTTCGCACGCGCTGCCCGCACGCGATGGCCGCCTGCGCCGAGCAAGTGCCCGAGCTCATGCCCACCGGGGCCGGTCGCTGGGTGGCCTGCCTGCGCCATACCGAATGGAACCCATGATGCAACTCGACACCGCCTGCAAAGGCTATCCCCAACACCTGCCGCCGA
>CANIDW010000217.1 GCA_947466165.1 Comamonadaceae bacterium
GGCCAAGGGACACCAGTACTCGACCACCGCGCTGGTCGGCGGAGACGCAGCGCTGGCCGCGCAGTTTCGCGGCGGCAGTTTTGCCACCCTCTACCTCAGCCCGCGCGACTACCACCGCATTCACATGCCTTGCGACGGCCGCTTGCTGCGCATGATATATGTGCCGGGTGACCTGTTCTCAGTCAACCCGGTCACCGCGCGCGGCGTGCCCGGCTTGTTTGCGCGCAATGAGCGTGTGGTCTGTGTGTTTGACACCGCGCTGGGCCCCATGGTTCTGACGCTGGTGGGCGCCACCATCGTGGGCAGCATGGCGACAGTCTGGCACGGTGTGCTCGATCGTCAAAACACCCTTCGCCAATGGCATTACGAAGGCCAGAGCGCTCCGGTGCTGCTGAAAAAGGGCGAGGAAATGGGTCGGTTTTTGCTGGGCTCCACGGTGGTGATGTTGTTTTCCCCGGGGGCCATGCAGTTCAACCCCGCATGGCATGCCGGCGGGCCGGTGCAGCTGGGTCAGGCCATGTCAGCGCAAGGCTTGCCTTGAGCTACACCGTGCGTTTGTTTGCTTACGAGGATGTGAGTGATGAACAAAAACGTCAGGCGGAGCAACGGTTTTGCAAGGCTTTGAACGAGGCCTTGGGCGATGCCGCCTTGGTGTTGCCGGTCTTCACCATGTACCGCCGGCTGGTGGCTTTGCATGGCGACACGCCATCAGCTGATGCCTTGAGCACCGAAGAACTGGAGCTCTTCACCCAGTGGCAAGCCGCAGAATCAGCTGCACTGACGGCGGCCTTGGGCCCGCATCGCTACATGGGCGACGCGGAGTTCGACATCAGGGCTTAAGGTCATCGTTGTCGTCGTCGCCTCTTTCGGGGTTGGGGTCGTCAAAACCATCAGCCTGCGTTGCCAGCGCCTGCCCCGCAGGGCGCACACGGCGGCGGCCTTCCTTGGCCACCATTTCAACAAAAACCTGTGCGGCGCCTTCGGCAGCGGCTGCGTCCATGCGTTGGATGATTTCGGCCAGGTGCACAGGCTCTGCGCTTTTTTCAGCGCTGCCGAACTTGCAGTCAAAGTCCCAGAAGTCCACACCGGCCGGCAGCGGCACGCGGCGCTGGCGTTTGACGTATTTGCGCACCTCGTGTTTGATGGCGTCCAGCACGCGGTCCGGGTGTTTGCCTTCGACCTGAAGTTTGAACGTTTTTCTCACGGAAGACCTTAAAGCTGCATCATGCGGTTGGGTACAGTGCGGCGCCTGGCAGGTGCCCCTGGAAGGCCACGATTATGCGGCCTGCGACCGCGCCCTCAGGTGCCGGCGCGTAAACTCGCTGCTTCGCCTCATCGGTACCGTGGGTCCCGTCGATCCCAGCCAGAGCCCCGGCGGCTCAGAATTCCACCAGCATGTCCTTTTCTGCCCTCGGTCTGTCGCCGACCCTTCTTCGCGCACTGGCCGACCAGGGCTTTGACACGCCCACCCCGGTTCAGCTCCAGGCTGTTCCTTTGGTTCTGGCTGGACGTGATGTGCTGGTCTCGGCCGAAACCGGCTCGGGCAAGACGCTGGCGTTTTGCCTGCCATTGCTGCAAGCCCTGGCAGAAAACCAGCTACCGCTAGCGGGCCGGCAAAGACGGGTGAGGGCTTTAATTTTGGTGCCTACGCGGGAGCTCGCCGTGCAAATCGGCGAGGTGGCGCGGTTGCTGGCCCGGCATGAGGCGCAGCCAGTCAAAGTCACGGTGGTGTTTGGCGGCGTGTCCATCAACCCGCAGATGATGGGTTTGCGTGGTGGCGCTGACATCGTGGTCGCCACGCCCGGGCGGCTGCTGGACCTGATCGAGCATAACGCGCTGGCCCTTTCGGCTGTGCAGACCCTGGTGCTTGACGAAGCTGACCGCTTGCTGGACTTGGGCTTTGAGCAAGAGCTTGAGCGGATTCTGTCGCTGCTGCCTGCGAAGCGGCACAACCTGTTTTTCTCGGCCACCTTGCCGCCATCGGTGCTGGCGCTGGCCGCTGGGCTGCTGAAGAACCCGGCGCGGGTGGATGTGGCCCCTGTGGTGCTGGACATCGCGGCCATCGCCCAGCAGGTGATTGAAGTGGACGCCCCCAGGCGCACCCAGTTGCTGCGCCACTTGATTGCCCAGCGCGGTTGGAGCCGGGTGTTGGTGTTTGTGGCGACCAAGCACGCGGCCGAGATGATCGCAGACAAGCTGCGCAAGGCAGGACTGACAGCTGAGCCTTTTCATGGCGAGCTGAGCCAGGGCAAGCGCACGCAGGTTTTGCTGGACTTCAAGAATTCGGATGTCAAGGTGGTGGTGGCGACCGATGTGGCGGCACGCGGGCTGGACGTGGCGCAGCTTCCCGTGGTGGTCAATTACGACTTGCCGCGCTCGGCGGTGGATTATGTGCACCGCATTGGCCGCACGGGGCGCGCCGGCGAGTCGGGCCTGGCCTTGAGCTTTGTGAGCGCCGCCACCCAAGCGCATTGGCGCCTGATTGAAAAGCGCCAGGGGCTCAGTGTGGCGCGTGCGCAGGTGCCGGGTTTTGAGCCGAACGAGGCCGCGCCTGTTTTGGCCGCCACGCAAAGCCGCAGCGCCACCGGCGAGTCCACCGGCGGCGTCAAGGGCAAGCGCCCGAGCAAAAAAGACAAGCTGCGCGCCGCCGCAGCGCGGACGGCCCCCGGCCTGAACAGCTGAGGCCTCTGGGTTCGTACCTTGGTTCGGTTGCCCGGCCTGGCAGAAAGGACACGGAATCCGGACATTAGAATCTAGCGCTGTTTGCTGCCTGCTTTAACCCTACCCGATCTGTCATCCCTTGAACGCTACCGACACCCCTTTGCTGCCGTCCGCCGACGAATTCGAACCCGCTGATGAGCCGAACCGGCTGCAAGAGCCCCGTCTGTGGCGCGCTGACGGCTGGACCGCGAAGGTGCTCAAAAACGAAGACGACGAGGGCTGGGCGGTGGCCATGATCAAGGATGGCGAGCCCGAGCCGGCGCTGATCGGCCCCTGGACCATGGGCCGCGACAAGAAGAACCCCAAGCCGCTGGACGGCCCGGCTTTCAGCACGCTGGTCAAAACCGCCTCTGAGTTTGTGCGCCGTCACGAGCAGCAACTGCACGCCGAGCTGCACCAGCATATCGAAGTCAGCGCCACCGCCGGCCGGGTGGCCGTCTCGCTGGACATCGTGCCCGACGAAGACAACCCTTACGCCACGCTCAGCGCCCACAACGAGGCCGGTGAGCTGCTGGCCGATGTGCGCGTGGCGGCTTCTTTCAAGCTCAGTCGCACCAGCGCGATAGCCTGGGCTGACAGTCGGTTCAAGAAACCGGCTTGAACGCGGTGACAGCGCTACGGGGCGCCGCACGCGCTTGCGGCATTGACTTTGGCACCTCCAACTCCACCGTGGGCTGGAGCCGGCCGGACCAAGGCGCCTTGCTCGCTCTCGAAGACGGCAAGCTGACGTTACCTTCGGTGGTCTTTTTTCATGCGGAGGACGGTCATACCAGCTACGGTCGCGCCGCGCTGGCTGATTACCTGAGCGGTGACGAGGGTCGCATGATGCGCTCGCTCAAAAGCCTGCTGGGCACCTCACTCATGGATGACTTCACTGAAGTGATGGGCCGCGCGCTGCCCTTTCGTGAATTGCTGGCGCTGTTCATCGGTGAGCTCAAGGCGCGCGCAGAGCAGGCTGCCGGCCAGGGTTTTGACAGCGCCGTGCTGGGACGCCCTGTGTATTTTGTGGACGACGACCCGGTGGCCGACCGGCTGGCCCAGGACACTTTGGCCGGCATTGCCCGGGCCACCGGCTTAAAGCACATCGAGTTTCAGTACGAACCGATTGCCGCTGCCTTTGACTACGAGTCGCAGATCCGCCGTGAAGAGCTGGTGCTGGTGGTCGACATCGGCGGCGGCACCTCTGACTTTGCCCTGGTGCGCCTGGGTCCGCAGCGTGCCGGCCGGCCTGATCGCAAGGACGACATTCTGGCCAGCAGCGGCGTGCACATTGGCGGTACCGACTTTGACAAGCACCTGAGCCTGGCGGGTGTGATGCCTTTGCTAGGGCTGGGCAGCCGGCTTAAAAGCGGGCTGGACATGCCC
>CANIDW010000218.1 GCA_947466165.1 Comamonadaceae bacterium
CTCAGCGCAGCTGAACCTGCCTTATTGCGTGGCCACCTGGCTGATAGAAGGCGACTGCTTCGTCAACCAGTTCACCGAGGACATGGTGGCCGACCCGCAGCGCATACGCATCGCCGACAAAGTGCAAGTGCGGCACGACACTGACATCACAGCGCGCGGCTCCAAGTTCCGGCACATGGTGCGCGTCGAGTGCGAGCTCAATGACGGCACCCGCATGGAGCAGGTGGTACAAGCGGGTCGCGGCAACGAAAAAGACTTTGCCAGCGAAGCAGATGTGATCGAGAAGTTTCACAAGCTGGCCGCACGCGCCATTCCCAAAGCCCAGGCCGAACAAATTGTTGACTGGTTCATGGACCTTGAAAAATGCGTCGATGCCGCCGAACTGCCGCGTCTGCTGACCCGGCAATGAGCCTTGCGGGCTCAGGCGGGTCTGGGCGGGCGCGTCACTGCCGGGCTGGCAGCCGACTCGCCGCGCTGAACCGCTACGCGCGCGCGCAAGGCGCCCTTGACATGCTGCAAGGCCGCGGCCCGGGCGCCGTCTTCGTCGTGGCGCGCAATAGCGTCCACCAAAGCGCGGTGCTCGACCAGCACTTCCTGGCGGCGCTGCAAACTCACCAGCGTCGAGGCTTGCCGGAAGGCCGAGGAGGTGTCCGAGATGGCCTGCAAAAACTTCACCATGTAGCGGTTACGGGCAGCCTCAGAAATAAGCTGATGAAAAGCGCGGTTGTGCGCAAACATCTGGTCGGGCGTTTCGATCATCTCCGACTCGATCGCCACCATGTGCGTCAAACTGCTGATTTGAGCGTCGGTGGCAAAGCGTGCGGCCATTGCGGCCACCGTGCTTTCAATCACTTCACGGGCGCTGTAGAGTTCGTAAATAGCAGCTTCGTCCAAAGTGGCCACCACCAAACCGCGCCGTGGGTGAGCTGCCAGCAGGCCTTCGCTTTCAAGGCGCCGCAATGCTTCGCGCGCCGGTGTGCGACTGATTTTGAGCCAGTCGGCAACCATGTACTCCGACAGGCGGTCGCCCGGTTTCATCTGGTTGGTGGTGATGGCCTCCAGCACAGTCTGGTAAGCCATGTCGCCCAGCAAAACATTCGGTACAGGGTTTTTATCCACAAAAATATTGTCGCATGATGACCCCTTCTCTTTCAAAGGTACATCCCGCATGAGCACCGCTTCCCAACAACTCGCCGGCTTTGCCAGCAGCTTGCAATTGACCGATGTGCCGCCTGAGGTCTTGCAGCGCGCCAAAGTCTGCATAGCCGATACCGTTGCATGCGCGGTCTTTGGTGCGCAATTGCCCTGGAGTCAAACCATGACGGCCTATGCAACGCGCTACGGTGCGGGCGGGCCCTGCGGCGTGTTCGGGCGCGCAGGTCTGCGGCTGCAAGCGCCCTTGGCGGCTTTGGCCAACGGCAACAGCGTGCATGCTTTTGAGCAAGACAGCCTGCGTTTTCCGGGGGCGGGCGTGCATCCGGGTGCGGCTTTGGTGCCCACTATTGCAGCAGCCTGCCAGGACACAGGCGCAGACGGCGCCACGGCCTTGCGCGCCTTTGTGGCCGGTTGTGAAGTCTTGTTTCGCATCGGCGCAGCCTCACACCACAGCAGCGAAAAACTGGGTTTTCATGCGCCAGGCCTGACCGGTGTGTACGGTGCGGCCGTGGCCGCTTCGGTGGTGTACGGGCTTAACGCCGAGGCGACGGCGCATGCCATGGGCATTGCCGGCTCCATGTCGGCGGGCTTGCTGGCCTTCACGCGCTCCCAACAAGGCGCGATGGTCAAGCGCTTGCACATGGGCCGCGCCTGCGAAGCCGGCATCAGCGCCGCGCGGCTGGCGCAAGGTGGCTTCACCGGGCCGGAAACCGTGCTCGAAGGACGCTTCGGTTACCTCGAAGTGTTTTGCCGCGACGCCGAGCCGGCCTTGCTCACGCGGGGTTTGGGGCAAGACTGGGAAACCCTGAAGATTTGCCTGAAGCGCTACGCCTGCCATGTCACCGCACAAGCGCCGGTACAGGCTTTGCGCGAACTGATGCATGCACACGGCTTCACGGGCGCCGATGTGCAACACCTGGAATTAGATTGCAGCGACAAGGTCATCAGCCACCATGATTTGCGTGATCCGCAGGACGTGATGCAAGCGCAGTACAGCGTGCCCTTTTGCTTGGCCATGGCACTGTTCCATGATCCGCAAGATCCGGCTTCTTTCAACGACGCTGCCCTTGCCGATTCGCGCATCAGGTCTGCCTGCGCCGCCGTGCGGCTTGCGCCGGCAGCCGATCTGCCCAGCGCCTGGAGCGCCAGGCTGCGGGTGGTTCTCAAAGACGGGCGTCAATGTCAGCAGGAAGCGAAAGCTTTCAAGGGCATGCCCGGCGACGCACTGACGTCAGGCGAAGAGCGCCAGCGCTTTGAGTTGTTGTGTGCTTCTTTGCCGGCAAAGCAATCGGCGCAACTGCATGAGCGGCTGTCTGCGATGGAGCTGCAGGACAGCTTTCCCCAGGCAGACATGGCCTGAAGGCGGCTTTCACTGGCCACCACATCAAGCACAATACCGGCATGACCGAAGCCAACGCATTACCCCCTTTGCCCGACCGCCTGTCGACCGACCCGCGCAGCCCGCACCATGTGGCGGCCATCTTTGAGCATGACATCGGCATCCGCTTTAACGACAAAGACCGCCTGGATGTTGAGGAGTACTGCATCAGCGAAGGTTGGATTCGCGTGGCTGCCGGCAAGACCGTGGACCGTAAGGGCCAGCCGCTCTTGATCAAACTCAAGGGCCGGGTCGAAGCCTATTACCGCTGAAGTGCGCTTTGGATTGAGCCGCTGATGGCCTCACTGACTTAGCCGGCCAGCCCCACAAAGACGTTTTGCACGTCGTCGTTGCCGTCAATCGCGGCCAGAAAAGACTCCACCTCTTCGAGCTGGGCCGGGCTCAAGTTGGCCGGGTCCACCGGGTTTTTGGGTTTGTAGCCCAGCTTGGCGGTCAGCACCGAAAAGTTGTGCGCAGGCAAGGCCCGGCTGACCAGGTCCAGGTCAGCCGCATCGGTCCAGAACATGGTGGCGCCGGCTTCGTCGCCGGGCTCAAAGTCTTGCGCGCCTGCCTCAATGGCGGCCAGTTCGGGGTCGGCACCGGGGACCAGCGGCTCGGCCTCGATCATGCCGACATGGTCAAAGTCCCAGGACACCGAACCCGAGGTGCCCAGTTGGCCTTTGCGAAAAAGCACGCGCATTTCCGGGGCCGTGCGGTTCAGGTTGTCGGTCAGGCATTCCACCATGACCGGCACTTGGTGGGGGGCAAAACCTTCGTAGATGACATGCTCGAAATTGACGGTTTCGCCGGTGAGGCCGGCGCCTTTTTTGATGGCGCGGTCCAGCGTGTCTTTGGGCATGGAGACCTTGCGGGCCTGCTCCACCACCAGCCGCAGCCGCGAATTCGACGCCGGGTCTGCCCCGCTGCGCGCTGCGATCATGATGTCTTTGGCCAGCCGCCCGAAAAGTTTGCCTTTGGCGTTGGCCGCCAGTTCTTTGCCTTTTGCTTTCCACTGCGCGCCCATGTCTGATGCCTTTGAGGTTATCGCGCTGGTGGGCGCCTTCATTTGTATGGGTCTACTTTACACCCTGAGTTTTAGGGTCCAATAGCGTTATGACACCAGAGGACATCGCAAGCCAACGACTGACAGCGCTAGAGATCAAGGCCAGTTTTGCCGAAGACCTGCTCGACGAGCTCAACCGGGTGGTGATTCGCCAGCAGCAGCAAATTGACGCGCTCGTGCGCGAGCTGGCCCAGCTGCGCGAGCAGCAGCAATCTGGCGTGGCCGGCGGCGCGGCGCGCCTGACGGACGACTTGCCACCACACTACTGATGCCCTCATGAAAATTTTCTACGGCTGGCGAATGGTAGGAGCCTCTTTTGGCATCCAGCTCTTGCTCGGTACTTTGCTGCTGCAGTCCTTTGGTCTGTACATCGCCATCTTGTCGCAGGAAATGGGCTGGAGCAAAACCACGCTCTCAGGCGCGGCTGCACTGCAGTCCATGGAGTCCGCTGTCATCGGCCCCTTGCTGGGCTGGATGCTGGA
>CANIDW010000219.1 GCA_947466165.1 Comamonadaceae bacterium
GAGTTCTACAGCTACGAAAGCTCCTTGACCACCCCGCCCTGTGCCGAAGGCGTTCGGCTTTTCATCCTGAAGTCTCAGGTGAATATCTCCAGAGAACAGGTCGAGGCCTTCCCCTTCAAGAAGAACGCACGCCCTGTCCAGCCCCAGAACGGGCGGGCCATCGCGGGCTAAAACCGAAGGGATGGATCCCCGCGTTCGCGAGGATGACGCACTGGTAGCGTCATTCCTGCGCCCCTCCGTCATTCCTGCGAAGGCAGGAATCCATCCCTGCATTCGCCAGGATGACGGCACAGGGGATGGATCCCCGCTTTCGCGAGGATGACGGCCTAGGGGGATGGATCCCCGCTTTCGCGATGATGACGGCTAACTGTCGTCATTCCTGCGCCCCTTCGTCATTCCTGCGCCTCTCCGTCATTCCTGCGCAGGCAGGAATCCATCCCCGCTTTCGCTATGACCGCTTGCCTCGAATCAGGCCGTGGCTGTCTCTATCTGGTCGGTGAGTTCCAGCCAGCGTTCTTCCAGCGTTTGCAGCTCGGCGTCCAGGGCTTTGAGGCGTTTGCCGGCTTGGGCCATCTCGGCCGGGGCGATGGTCGCTGCCAGCCGGTCTTGAAGGGTCTGGCGCTCGGTGCTGAGGGTTTTCATTTGCGCATCGACTATGTCGAGCTCTTTTTTCAAGGGCTTGAGGTCGGTTTTGGGCGCCGGTGTTTTGGGGGCTGCCACGGCTTTGGGGGCCGGGGCGTTGCTGGCTTTTTTGGCTTCTTCGCGCTGGCGCTTGGCTTCGTCTAAGAGGTAGCGCTGGTAGTCGTCCAGGTCGCCGTCAAACGGCGCCACGCCGCCGTGCGAGACCATCCAGAACTCGTCGCACACGGCGCGCAGCAGCGCCCGGTCGTGGCTGACCAGCATGACAGTGCCTTCAAATTCATTGAGCGCCATGGACAGTGCTTCGCGCGTGGCCAGGTCCAGGTGGTTGGTCGGCTCGTCCAGCAGCAAGAGGTTAGGCCGCTGCCAGACGATCATGCACAGTACCAACCTGGCTTTTTCGCCGCCGCTCATGCTGCCCACGGACTGCTTGACCATATCGCCGCCGAAGTTGAACTGGCCTAAAAAGCTGCGCAGGTCTTGCTCGCGGGTGGGCTGGCCGCTGATTTTGCCGGCGGCTGTGACTTCTTTGACCAAGCGGATCATGTGCTCGAGCGGGTTGTCAGCTGGGCGCAGCACGTCGAGTTCTTGCTGGGCAAAGTAGCCGATGTTCAGTCCCTTGCCTTCAAGCATTTCGCCTTCAATCGGCGCCAGCGCGCGGGCGATGGTTTTCACCACGGTGGATTTGCCCTGACCGTTGGCGCCCAGAATGCCGATGCGCTGACCGGCCAACACCGACTTGCTGACGTTTTGCACGATGACCGTGGGCGATGTTCCTTGAGGTGCGTCTTCCGGGGCGGGGTAGCCGAAGTAGACGTTTTGGATCGACAGCATGGGGTTGGGCAGGTTGGCCGGCTCTTTGAACTCGAAGGTGAAGTCGGCTTCGGCCAGCAGCGGCGCGATTTTCTCCATGCGGTCCAGCGCCTTGACGCGGCTTTGCGCCTGCTTGGCTTTGCTGGCCTTGGCCTTGAAGCGGGCAATGAACTTTTGCAGGTGGGCGATTTTGTCTTGCTGCTTGGCGTAAGCGCCTTGTTGCAGCGCCATTTGCTCGGCGCGCAGGTCTTCAAACTTGCTGTAGTTGCCGCCGTAGCGCGTGAGTTTGGCGCTCTCGATGTGCACGGTGACATCGGTCACGGCATCTAAAAATTCTCGGTCATGGCTGATGACCAGCATGGTGCCCTGGTAGCGTTTGAGCCAGGCTTCTAGCCAGACCAGCGCGTCCAGGTCCAGGTGGTTGGTGGGCTCGTCGAGCAGCAGCAAATCCGAAGGGCACATCAGCGCTCTAGCCAGTTGCAAGCGCATGCGCCAGCCGCCCGAAAAGCTGTTGACCGGGTTGTCCAGCTCGCTGACTTTGAAGCCCAGACCGAGGATCAGCGCCTGGGCGCGGGCCGGTGCGTCATGCGCGCCGGCGTCATACAAGTCCATGTAGGCGTGGGCCATGCGGTCGCCGTCGCCGCTGGCGTCGGCCGCATCGACCTCCGCTTGCGCGGCTTGCAGGACCACATCGCCCTCGATGACGTAGCTGGTAGCGCTCTGCTCGGTTTCGGGCATGTCCTGCGCGACCTGCGACATGCGCCACTGCGCCGGGATGTAGAACTCGCCGCCGTCTTCATGCAGCGTGCCGTTGAGCATGGCAAACAGCGATGACTTACCCGCACCGTTGCGCCCGACCAGACCGACTTTTTCACCGGGGTTGAGGTTGACAGACGCGCTGTCGAGAATCACTTTAGCGCCGCGTCGCAGCACCACGTTTTTGAGGTTAATCATTGAAAAGGGCAGACTGAAAAAATAAAAATTGCGCTTACCACCGACCACAACTTGCCGGCTTCGACAAGCTCAGCCCGAACGGAGTGAATTGAAGGTGTTGGGTGCAGGCCCTGCCTGCGATCAGTGCCAACGGCCAACATCAAGTCAGTTCCTGGCGCGTGAGCAGCAAGACCTGGTCGCTGCCGGCGCTGGTTTCAAACCACAGTGGCGTCAAGGCTGGGAAAGCGCGCTCAAAATTCTCGCGCTCGTTGCCGATTTCCAGCACCAGCACCGCATTTTCGCTCATATGCTGCACTGCGTCATGAAACAGTGCGCGAATGAAGTCCATGCCGTCTTCGCCACCGGCCAGCGCCAGGGCCGGCTCGGCGCGGAATTCTGCGGGCAAAGCGGCCATGCTGGCGGCGTTGACATAGGGTGGATTGCACACAATCAGGTCGTAAGGACCGGGGCAAGCGGCCAGCCCGTCGGATTCGATCAGGGTGATGCGATCAGCCAGCGCATGCCGGTCAATATTGATGCGGGCCACCGCCAGCGCGTCAAGGCTGATGTCGGCGGCATCCACCTGCACGTCGGGGTAGGTCATGGCGGTCAGCACGGCCAGGCTGCCGTTGCCGGTGCACAAATCGAGCACGCGCTGCGTGTCTTCGCTCAGCCAGGGGTCGATACTGCCGTCGGCCAGCAACTCGGCAATGAAGCTGCGCGGGATGATGACGCGCTCGTCGACATAAAAGGGCACGCCTTGGAGCCAGGCTTCACGGGTCAGGTAAGCGGCGGGCTGGCGCGTGCGGATGCGCTCTTCGACCAGTGCGCTCACTTGGCTGGCTTCCTCGGCACTGACCGGTCGCTCGGCCACGCCGTCCAGGTCGTCCAGCGGCAAGCCCAGACGCCACATCACCAGCCAGGCGGCTTCGTCAAAGGCTGTTTGGGTGCCGTGGCCAAAACCATCGCTCGGTGTGAGGCCGGCGGCATCTAAGCGTTCGCTGACGGTCTGAATCAAGGTCAGCACCGTCAAAGACGGTGCGTTCATGCCGTCGACAGACGCTCCAGCACGCCCTTGTAGATGTTTTTCAGCGGGTCCAGCGAGGCGACCAACACGTGTTCATTGATCTTGTGGATAGACGCGTTGATGGGGCCGAACTCGATGAGCTGCGGGCAGATCTTGGCGATAAAGCGGCCATCACTGGTGCCGCCTGTGGTCGATAGTTCGGTTTGCAAGCCGGTTTCAGCCGCAATCGCGCCGCGCACCGCCTGCACCAGCTCACCCGGGGTGGTGAGAAAAGGCTCGCCGCCCAGCGTCCATTGCAGCGTGTAGTCAAGCCCGTGCTTTGAGAGCACCGCTTCCAGGCGCTGCTTCAGTCCCTCAGCGGTCGATTCAGTTGAAAAACGAAAATTGAAGTCCACCACCAGCTCGCCGGGAATGACATTGCTTGCGCCTGTGCCTCCATGCACGTTAGACACCTGCCAGCTGGTGGGCTGAAAAAATGCATTGCCCTTGTCCCATTGGGTAGCCACCAGTTCAGCGAGGGCTGGCGCAAACTGGTGAACAGGGTTTTTGGCCAGGTGCGGGTAGGCGATGTGGCCTTGAATACCTTTGACGCTGAGCTTGCCGCTGAGCGTGCCGCGGCGGCCGTTTTTGATCATGTCGCCGAGCTGATCGACCGA
>CANIDW010000220.1 GCA_947466165.1 Comamonadaceae bacterium
GAGCCCTGCTCGCCGATCTTGAAAATCTTTTGTTCGGCCTCGTCCAGGATGGTGGCCACCGCCTTGCCCTGCGGACTGAAAGCCTGGGTCGCGATTTCGTCACTGGCCTTGACCAGCTTGCGCAGGATGGAGCGCTCGCGCACGATCTCCGCGTAGCGACGCACATTGGCCGCGCTCGGCACGTACTGCGCCAGAGAATTGAGGTAGCCCAAGCCGCCTACATCGTCGGCCTTGCCCTGGGTTTGCAAGTATTCATAGACCGTGATCACATCGGCCGGTTTGCTGGCGTTGATCAGTGCGCCCACCGCGGCATAAACCAACTTGTGCTCATAGCGGTAAAAATCTTCATCCACCAGCAGGTCGCCCACCCTGTCCCAGGCGCTGTTGTCCAGCAGCAAGCCGCCCAGCACGCTGGACTCGCCTTCAATGGAATGCGGGGGCACGCGCAGCTGGGCTATTTGCCGGTCTGGGCTGTAGCTGGCGGTGTCAAGGGCAGAAAGTACGGCGGACATGGATTTCCTGAGAAGACAGCCATGTTAATGCCACAGCAGGCAATGGCCTCGGGATAAGTCTGTGGACAAGTGGTGCAGCACCGGTGTAAAAGTGGTGCAATTCCGGTGTAAATGTTTTGGCAAGGCGCAATCCGCTGCGGCAGGCGCGAAGGCTTGAGCGCCATACTAAAAAAGCCGCTCCAAAGAGCGGCTTTTCAAGAAGCGCAGCGGCGCTCTGCGAGACTTAGGCGGTTTCGCCGTAGACCGTCACCGTCACGTCAACCGTGACATCCGTGTGCAAAGCAACGCTCACCGGATGGTCGCCAACAATCTTCAAGGGACCATTGGGCATGCGGATCTGGGACTTCAGCACGGCCAGGCCTTGCTTGCTCAGTTCCTGGGCGATATCAGCGTTGGTGACGGAGCCGAACAAGCGACCATCGACACCGGCTTTTTGCGTCAGCTTGACGACAGTGCCGCTCAGCTTGGCGCCTTGGGCCTGGCATTCGGCCAGCTTGGCAGCTGCGATTTTTTCAAGTTCGGCGCGCTTGACCTCGAATTCCTTGATGGCCACTGCGGTGGCGCGGCGTGCGCGGCCCGAAGGGATCAGGAAATTACGGGCGTAACCGTCTTTGACCTTAACGACTTCACCCAGATTGCCCAGGTTCACGACTTTGTCGAGCAGAATGATTTGCATGCTGTGCTCCTTACAGGCTACGGTGCTGGTCGCTGTAAGGCAGCATCGCGAGGAAGCGAGCGCGCTTGACGGCGGTGTTGATCTGGCGCTGGAAAATTGCGCGCGTGCCGGTCAGGCGGGCAGGAATGATTTTTCCGTTTTCGGCAACAAAGTCACGCAAGGTGTCGATGTCTTTGTAATCAATCTCTTCGACGCCGGCAGCGGTGAAGCGGCAAAAGCGCTTGCGCTTGAACAGCAGCGATTGGGTGTTGCGCTTAGGGCGCTTGTCTTTGTTAAAACGTTTTGGTCCAGGCATGAGGGACTCCTTAAATAGGGTTCAGTTCTTGAATATGAAAAATGACGCTCTTGTTGGTGCGCGCACTGATGAGAAAACCGCTGAACTTGAAGGCCTGCCCCAAAGGCAGCCGACCGGCTTGTTCGGCCAAAGCACCAAAAGCCACAGCTTTGATGCTCAGTTTGACTTGCCGGGTGTTTCCTGCTTCGGTGACTTCAGACTCGTGATCGAGAACAAAGTTAACAGCGGGAAGACCGGCTGGCGTGTAACGCAGAGGACCGGCCTCCACAATACTCGCCGTCAGATCAACATGGTTCACTCAAATTTCAGTTCGTACAAACAGCAAATGCGTTCGACAGAAACAGCGCCTTAAGAGGCCGCGTATTCCGCCTGCTGAGATTTACGGGCTTCTTCCCGCTCGACGTTGCGCATCATGATGGAGGGGCCGGTTTCGGCCTTTTTCTTAGCCACCGTCATGTGACGCAAAACCGCGTCATTGAACTTGAACGCGTGTTCAATCTCGTCCATCACAGCCTGGCTGGCTTCAATGTTGATGCACAGGTAATGGGCCTTGGCCAGTTTCTGGATCAGATAAACCAGTTGGCGGCGACCCCAGTCTTCCACGCGATGAACCTTGCCACCGCCTGCGGTGATCATGGCTTTGTAGCGCTCCAGCATGGCCGGAACCTGCTCGCTTTGATCCGGATGGATCATCAAGATGATTTCATAGTGACGCATAAACTCTCCTTATGGTTGGTAAAAGCTGCCCCAGCGTCGTTAAGGGTGCAGCAAGGCGAAGCCCATGATTATAGCCCGCCGGCCAACGAAGCTCAAACTTGTCTTTTTTCAGGCCTAAGAGGCAGTGCAGCGGGGTAGCGCACATGGTCGACAAGGTCCATGACTTGGGTGTCCGGGCGCCGGGTCAGTAAGCTGACCACCAAAATGACAGCAAAACCGACCGGCACCCCGAACACCCCGGCCGAAATCGGCTGTATGCCCCACCAAAGCTCAACTGCCCGGGTCACGCCAAACAGGCTGCGCATCCAGGGCTGGGTCATGCTCATGTACACCAGCGTGGTGCCCAGGCCCGCAACCATGCCCAGCGAAGCAGCCAGGCCGGTCGCCCGCTTCCAGAAAATGCCCAGCGTCAATGCCGGGAAAAAAGCAGCCGCAGCAAACGAAAAGGCCGCCGAAACCAGAAACAGGATATCCGCCGGTTTGAGAGAAGCCACATAGGCTGCCCCCAAAGCCACCACCAAGAGCAGCACCTTGGACAAGGTCACGCGGCGGGCGGTTGAGGCGTTTGGATCAATCATCTTGTAGTAAACGTCATGGCTGAGGGCGCTGGAGATCGTCAGCAACAAGCCGTCGGCGGTGGACAGCGCCGCGGCCAGCCCACCGGCAGCCACCAGGCCCGAGACCACATAGGGCAAACCACCGATTGCCGGGGCCGCCAGCATGATGATGTCGCCGCCTATCGACAGCTCATTGAGCTGCAAAATACCGTCCCGGTTCACGTCCACAGCCGACAGCAAGGACGGGTCTACTTTGTTCCAGGCAGTGATCCAGTCGGGCAACTGGCTAAATGGGGTTCCGACCACCAGCGTGAAAACTTCATATTTCACCAACACCGCCAGCGCCGGGGCCGTGATGTAGACCAGCACGATGAATAACAGCGACCAAGTCACCGATTGCCGTGCCTCCCGCACGCTGGGTACGGTGTAGTAGCGGATCAAAATATGCGGCAGTGCGGCCGTGCCCACCATCAGGCAGAACACCAGCGCCAGGAAATTGCGCCTGGAGATTTCAAACTCATGGCGTGCATGCTCATCGCCCGCCGGGTCACCGGCAAACTGCTGAGCATGCGGCGGCATGCCATTGAGCGGCCTGGATTTGGCATCGGCCTCCGCTTTGGCCTGCGTCCAGAAGGCGCGCGCCGCCTCGGGATTGCGGGGCAAATTGGACAGCGCCCGGTCGGCGGCATAAATGTCGAACACCGGCGCATCCGAGGCCTTTAAGGCGGCGACCTCGCGGTTGGCACGCGCCCGGTCTGCCGACAAAGCGGCTGCCGGATCCTGCAGCTTGGCCGCCAGCTCGGCCGAGCGCTGACTGAAGATTTGCTGGACCTGTTGCTCCTTGGGGTCTTGGATCAGCTCGTCCTCGCGCGCGCTGACTTTTTGCAACTGATAGCCGTAAATAGCTTGGGGCACTGGAATACCGGTTTGCTTGACTGACAGCCACACCACCGGCAGCAAGTAAGCGACGATGATCACCAGGTACTGCGTGACTTGCGTCCAGGTCACCGCCCGCATGCCCCCCAAAAATGAGCACAGCAAAATACCGCCCAGACCCAGAAAAATCCCCAGCTCGAAGGCCACGCCGGTCAAGCGCGCCGTGATGATGCCAACCCCGTAAATTTGCGCCACCACGTAAGTGAAAGAGCACAGCAGCGCGGCCAGCACGCCCAGCATGCGCGGCAGATTGCCCCCATAACGCTCGCCCAGGAAATCGGGAATCGTGAATTGACCGAACCTGCGCAAATAAGGCGCCAGCAAAAAAGCCACGAGACAGTAACCGCCGGTCCAGCCCATGATGAAGGCCAGGCC
>CANIDW010000221.1 GCA_947466165.1 Comamonadaceae bacterium
CAGCCGTGCCGGCCAGGTCGGCATCGCCGCCAGCAGCGTGGGCGATGTGCGCATTGAGCGCTCGGGCAGCCAGCGCTGGCTGGTGGTCAACCGCCCGGCGGACAAGCTCTGGGAGCCGGTACGTGAGTTCTGGAAAACCAGCGGTTTTCAATTGGCCATCGATCAGCAAGACCTGGGCATCATTGAAACCGACTTTGCTGAAAATCGCGCCAAACTGCCGCAAGACTTTATCCGTAGCACCTTGGGCCGCGTACTTGAAAACCTTTACTCCACCGGCGAGCGCGACAAGTTCCGAACCCGCCTGGAGCGCACAGCCAGCGGCGGCACAGAAATCTTCATCAGCCACCGCGGCATGATTGAAGTGGTCACCACCTCCAGCGGCACCAGCACTTCCACTGTCTGGCAACCCAGACCGGCCGACCCGGAACTGGAAGCGGAATTTTTGCGCCGCTTGATGGTCCAGTTGGGCGTCTCGCCAGATCAATCCAAAACACTGATCGCCGGGGATTCGGTGCGTCAGACTTCCCGCATTGAAACCGTGAACAACCAGCAGGTTCTGCTGGTCGACGACGGCTTTGACCGCGCCTGGCGACGAGTCGGACTGGGCCTTGACCGCACCGGCTTTACTGTGGAAGACCGCGACCGCAGCAAAGGACTCTACTTTGTGCGCTACGTTGCGCCTTTGTCAGACAACAAATCCAGCGGCTTCTTTGGCAACCTGTTCAGCAGCAAACCCGCCACCCCTTCGCCCCTGAAGTACCAGATTGTGTTGACTGCCAAGGGGGAGACGACCTCAGTGACAGTGCTCAATGCAGAAGGCAAACCCGACACCACCGGCAATGCCCAGCGCATCTTCACAGTGCTCGCCGACGACTTGAAATAAGCCCTTCAGCTTTGCGCTCAGGTGCTACGGTTTAAAAACCTGGGCAGTGGCAGCACTGGCAATGCCACGCTGGTGCAGGCCCACGGTATCCGGCACGTGCAAGTGCTGATCGATTGCGGCTTGGGGCACAAGCTACTGTCCGAGCGTCTGCAGCAGGCCGGCCTGGACGAGCAGTCACTCGACGCCATCTTCATCACCCACGAACACGCCGACCACATTGGTTGCGCCAGGCAGTTCGCCTTGCGCCACCGCGTGCCGGTATGGATGAGCCGCGGCACTTACGCAGCCCTGGGCAACCCGGACTTTGATGGCTTGCTGCGTCTGGCCGCCGACGGCCAGGCCATCGATTTCGGTGAACTTGAACTAAACCCTTTTACGGTTCCCCACGATGCCCGTGAGCCCCTGCAACTGAGCTGCACAGACGGCCAATTCAAACTCGGCGTACTGACTGATTTGGGCCACGCCAGCGAGCATGTGCTGACCCACCTGGCCGGCTGCCATTCCCTGCTGCTGGAATGCAATCACGATGCCGGTTTGCTGGCCCAATCGACTTACCCTGCATTCCTTAAAAACCGGATTGCCGGGCCCTATGGTCATCTGTCCAACGAGGCAGCCGCCCAAATTGCTTGCGCCCTGGCTCACCCTGGCCTGGTCCAGGTGGTGGCAGCGCATCTGAGCGTACAAAACAACCGCCCAGAGCTGGCGCTGAGCGCACTGGCCGGCGTCGGTGCCCATGTTCAAGCAAGTCCACAGCTGTCTGTTGCCAGCCCCCAAAGCGGCACCGGCTGGCTGGCCGTTAAGGGTTAGCGCTGCTGAGACGAAAAAAAGCCGCCCTAAGGCGGCTTTTTAAGTCGTCGCTAAGAATTACTTCTTGGCGTCAGCAGCTGGTGCAGCTGGAGCAGCGGCAGGAGCGGCAGCTGGAGCAGCACCTGCAGCGGCAGGAGCGGCAGCGTCAGCAGCTGGTGCAGGTGCTGGAGCAGCAACTGGTGCAGGAGCTGGTGCTGGAGCGGCTTCTTTCTTACCGCAAGCTGCCAGAGCGAAAGCTGCAACGATAGCTGCCAAAACGAGTGATTTGTTCATTTTTCAATTCCTTGATAAGTGTTTGAGACTGTGTTCAAAATGGCCAACCGAAAGTAGTCAGTCCAAAATTAAGGCAGGAAAGTAGATGTCTCCAACCTAATTTGAAAGTATATCCGTAGAAACCCATGCTTTGTAAGCTAGGTCTCATGAGATTTCACCAAAATAGTGCGAAAAAAAGACACTTCAATCTGTCCGGCTCTTCAAACTGGCTGATCTTTCAGCTTAGCCGTATGCAGCCAGCCCGCGTCTAACCAATCGGCCAGCAAGTCTCTGGCATCGCGGCTGACCTTGCGCAATTGCGCCACGCTCAGTGCACGCTGGTCCGCCAGTTGACGCATCAACAGGGCATCAGCACCTTGGGCGCGGTAGCTCTCACCGTTGATAAAAATATGCTTGTCGTCATACATCATGCGGGTGCATGAATCGAGCGTCAGCGCTTGTGAACCGATGGTCGCTGCCTGTGACGCCTTGCCCTGAAACCAGACCGAAGACTTGGGCTCGGTCAGGTACTCGCCCAAAGCGCAAGCCAGCGCCAAAGGGTCCTTCAGGGCCGCGGCCACCGAGGCACGGGCAAAGTCTGTCAGCGCTGGCGGCAAGGCAGCCGGGTGAGCGGTGGCCGGCTGCTGCGGATCTTTGTAGATTTTGGGCGTGGCCAGAGCATCGCCGTCATCCGAGCAGTATTCAGCCAAACGCTGCAATAAAGCACCCGCAATTTCAGCTTGGCCCGGCGCCCTGAAACCGATCGAGTAAGTCATGCAGGCTTCGGGTTTGCCGTCTGCACCCGCACAGTCTTGGGCCACGCCGTCATGCGCGTAGCGCGGCGGCAGGTAGAGCATGTCACCGGCTTCGAGCACAAACTCTTCGGTGTAGTCGAAGTTTTGCAATATCTTCAGGGGCACACCTTCTTGCAGCGTGAAATCGGTCTGTTTGCCTATACGCCAGCGCCGCCGGCCACTGGCCTGCAACAAAAACACGTCGTAGCTGTCATAGTGCGGCCCAACCCCGCCGCCTGTGCTGGCGTAGGAGATCATCAAGTCGTCCAAGCGCGCGTCTGGCACAAACCTGAATTGCTGCAGCAGTTCATGGGCTCGTGCATCGTGCAAATCAACACCCTGCACGAGCAAAGACCAGGCCGGTTTGCTCAGCGCAGGCAGGCTGCGGGGGGCAAAGGGACCGGATTTCATGCGCCAGCCACTGGCGCCCTGAATCACCAGCCGGGACTCCACCCGCTCTTGTGCGGCCAGGGCAAACAGCTCGGGCCGGTTCAGGATAGGCTTGAAGCCCGCGATGGCCTGGCGCACCAGCAAGGGCTTTTTTTGCCAATGACGACGCATGAATTGCTGGGGCGAAAGACCGCCCAGCAGGGCCAGAGCTTGAGTTGTATCCATGGGACAATTGTCGGATGAAAATCACCCCACAATGCGTTGTGTCCTTGACCTGGGTCATGAAAGACACCCTTGGCGAAGTCCTTGACGAGCTGGACGAGCCGGTTGAGTTTTTGCTGGGCGGTCAGGATTTGCTGGCCAAAATTGAAGAAGCCCTGCAAGGCCATGAGCTTGGCGCCAAGATTGATCTGCACCTGGAGCCAGAGCAAGCCTTTGGCGACTATGACGAGAATTTCGTCTTTTTGGAGCCGCGAAAACTGTTTCCGGCTGAGCTGGAAGAAGGCATGACCTTTGACGGCCAGGCCCTGCCCAAAGGCACCAGCACGGACACCCCGCGCCAGCTCATTTACACCGTGACCGACATCTACCCCGAGCATGTGGTGCTGGACGGCAACCACCCCCTGGCGGGCATCGCCATCCGTTTGTCCCTCAAGGTAGAGGCCGTGCGCGAGGCCACTGAAGAAGAAGTCGGTCAGGGCACACTTGGCACCGGTTTTTTCAAGCTCGAAGCTGACACTTCGCCCTTAACGGGCCACAAAACGGGCAACAACACACTGCACTGACAGCGCAGGCGCTTGAGCCGCTCAACGCTTGCCGGTTGAGCCGTAACCGCCTTCTCCACGCTCGCTGGCCACGAACTCGCTGACCACATTGAACTGAGCCTGCATTACAGGAACGATCACCAGTTGCGCGATGCGCTCCATCGGCTCGATG
>CANIDW010000222.1 GCA_947466165.1 Comamonadaceae bacterium
GGTGGCTTTGCTGCACATCGTCAATGCAGCCGTTGTGCCCGCTGGATTGATGAAGTCCTACTCGGCCTACGCCGGAGTGCAAGACGCCATGGTGCAGTGGTGGTATGGCCATAACGCGGTGGGCTTTTTCCTGACAGCCGGATTTCTGGGCATCGTTTACTACTTCATTCCCAAGCAGGCCGAGCGGCCGGTTTACTCTTACCGCTTGTCTATCGTTCACTTCTGGGCGCTGATCTTCACTTACATGTGGGCCGGCCCGCACCATTTACATTTCACGGCCTTGCCGGACTGGACGCAATCGCTGGGCATGGTGTTCTCGCTGATTCTGCTGGCGCCCAGTTGGGGCGGCATGATCAACGGCGTGATGACCCTCTCCGGCGCCTGGCACAAGCTGCGCGACGACCCGATCATCCGCTTCATGATTGTGGCCCTGTCGTTTTACGGCATCGCGACCTTTGAAGGCCCGATGATGTCCATCAAGACAGTCAACTCACTGTCGCACTACACCGACTGGAACATCGCGCACGTGCATGGCGGCACGCTAGGCTGGGTCGGATTTATCTCAATGGGTGCGCTTTACTACCTGGTGCCGCGTTTGTTTGGGCAGAAAAAAATGCACAGCCTCAAGGCCATTGAAATTCATTTCTGGGTGGCCACCATCGGCATTGTGTTGTACATCGCGGCCATGTGGATTGCCGGCGTTATGCAGGGCTTGATGTGGCGCTCGATCAACCCTGACGGCTCGCTCACCTACACCTTTGTGGAAAGCGTGAAGGCGACCTACCCGTTTTACCTGGTGCGGTTTTGCGGTGGACTGTTGTACTTATCCGGCATGTTGATCATGGCCTGGAACGTGGTGATGACAGCCACAGCCGGCAAGCCTGTTGACGCTGCCATCCCATCGGCTTTGGCCCACGCCTGAAAGAAATCTGCCATGTCTTTTTCACACGAAAAAATTGAAACCAACAACTGGCTGATGATCGTTTTGATCCTGCTGGTGGTGGCCGTCGGCGGCTTGGTGGAAATTGTTCCACTGTTCTTTCAAAAATCCACCACACAGCCCATTGCCGGGGTGGTTCCGAACACCGCTTTACAGGTTGCAGGGCGCGATATTTATGTCCGCGAAGGCTGCTACAACTGCCACTCTCAGATGATCCGGCCGCTGGTGGCTGAAACATTGCGCTATGGCCACTACTCGGTAGCCGGTGAATTTGTCTATGACCACCCCTTTCAATGGGGCAGCAAACGCACCGGGCCCGATCTGCACCGGGTGGGCGGTAAATACAGCGATGAATGGCAGCGCCTGCACCTGACTAACCCGCGTGATCTGGTGCCTGAGTCCATCATGCCGGCCTACCCGTGGCTTGAAACGACGCCAGCGGACGCGGACACCATCCAGAGCCATATGAAAGCCCTGCGTGTGGTTGGCGTGCCTTACACCGATGCAGAGATTGCGGCTGCACCGGCCGCGCTCAAGGATAAGACCGAGCTCGATGCCTTGATCGCCTACCTGCAAGGGCTGGGCCTGGCGCTGAAATAAGGGACAGACCAAGATGAACATCGAAATCAATGTGCTCAGAAGCATCGTCACCGTTGCTGCTTTTGCATCCTTTGTCGCCATCCTGGTGTGGGCTTACCTGCCGGGCAGACAAAAACAATTTGATGAAGCGGCCCGGTTGCCCTTCAAGTCGGAATAGGAGAAGGATCCATGAGCGATTTCGTCAACAGTTTTTGGCCATGGTATGTGGCCGCGATCAGCCTGGTGTCTATTCTGGCTTGTGCATTGCTGCTGTGGATAGCCGGTAAGACCAAAGTCAATGCGCATTCAGGTGCAGGCAGTGACAACACCACCGGACATGTATGGGACGAGAACTTGAGTGAGCTCAACAACCCGCTGCCGCGCTGGTGGATGTGGCTTTTCATTCTCACGGTGATTTTCGGTTTGGCGTATCTGGTGATCTTTCCGGGGCTGGGCAGCTTTCAGGGAACGGCCCAATGGTCTACCCAGGCCGAGCACAAGGACGACATGGCGCGCATGGAGGCGCAAGTAGCGCCTCTGTATGCAGAGTTTGCGAGCAAATCGGTGGAGTCATTAGCGCGTGATCCGCGGGCTTTGGCCATCGGTGAGCGGCAGTTCATGAACACCTGCGCACAGTGTCACGGCTCTGACGGACGAGGCAGCAAGTCTTACCCCAACCTCACCAATGCCGACTCAGCTTGGTTGGGTTCGCGCAATGCAGCGCACATTGTTCAGACGGTGAGCAAGGGCCGCACCGGCATGATGCCGCCGATGGCGGCGGCCCTGCCGGGCGAGACTGACATCACAGACGTGGCGCATTACGTGCTTTCTTTATCCGGCAGCCCTTTCAATGAAGTCAAGGCCTTCAATGGCAAGCAGAAGTTCGGGGTTTGCGCAGCTTGTCACGGCATGGATGGCAAGGGAAACAAAACCCTGGGCGCCCCCAATTTGACGGACAACTACTGGCTGCACGGTTGGGGCGAGGCGGCGATTGTCAGCATGATTAAAAACGGCAGGACCAATGTGATGCCGGCCCAGTCACCCAAGCTCAGCGCAGACCAGATTCATGTGGTGGCGGCTTATGTGCTGAGCATCGGCGGTTTGCCACCCCTGAGCGCTGCGCCTGCAGCCAAGTGATGCCTCCGGACGCAAAAGCAGCGTCTGCCCAGGCCCGGTTGATTCCGATTGTGGTCGTCAGGCCCGAGCTTGATAGCGGTGAAGGCGACTCCAGTGAGTTAGCGTCGCTTTACCAGGCAGACACGAAAATTTATGCGCGCGCAGTTTCCGGCTTGTTCAGTCGCTGGCGCTGGAGCCTGGTGTGGTTGACCCAATTGCTTTTTTATGGCTTGCCTTGGGTGAGCATGAACGAGCGGCAGGCGGTGTTGTTTGAGCTGACAACGCGGCGCTTTTATATCTTTAACCTGGTGCTCTACCCGCAGGACCTGATTTACCTGACGGGCTTGCTGGTCATCAGTGCTTTGTCGCTTTTCTTGTTCACAGCGGTGGCCGGTCGTCTCTGGTGCGGTTACGCTTGCCCGCAAACCGTTTACACCGAAATATTCATGTGGGTCGAGCGCCGGATTGAAGGTGACCGGGCATCCCGCATGCGTTTGGATAAATCGCCATGGAGCGCTGCCAAGCTGATGCGCAAAGCGACTAAACACGCAGTCTGGATTGCCATTGGCCTGTGGACTGGCTTCACATTCGTTTCTTACTTCACACCGATCCGGGTGCTGGCGCAGGAAGTGCAAAGCCTGACTTTGGGCCCCTGGGAATGGTTCTGGATTTTGTTTTACGGCTTTGCCACCTACGGCAATGCAGGTTGGATGCGCGAGCAGGTGTGCAAGTACATGTGCCCCTATGCGCGCTTTCAAAGCGCCATGTTTGACCGCGACACGCTGATCGTCACCTATGACCAGGCGCGAGGTGAGGGCCGCGGCGTTCGCCCGCGCAGCGACACCCTGGTGCAGTACCAGGCTAAAGGTCTGGGTGACTGCATTGATTGCGAACTGTGTGTTCAGGTCTGCCCGACCGGCATTGACATTCGCAAGGGCTTGCAATACGAATGCATCAGTTGCTCGGCCTGCATTGATGTTTGCAACTCGGTCATGGACAAAATGCATTACCCGCGTGGCTTGATACGTTACAGCACCCCCAACGGCATGCATTTGAAGCTGACGACGGCAGCCATGGTCCGCCGTGTCTTGCGGCCGCGCGTGCTGGTCTACACCGCAGTGCTGTTGACGGTCAGCGTGGCTTTGCTGCTTAGCCTGGTCATGCGAACCCCTTTCAAAGTCGATGTGGTGCGTGACCGTGGCGCCATGGCCCGCATGGTTGGCCAGGGACAGATTGAAAATGTCTACCGCTTGCAGATCATGAACGCCACCGAAAAGCCCCAGCAATACGAGGTGAACGTCAGCGTCAGCGGTCTGCCGGGTGCGCACCTGGTGAGCCCGGGTTCCGTGCTTGTCGAGGCCGCGGCCTCGCGCTGGGTGGCGCTGCGGGTACAGGTGCCGGCTGAAGCGGCCAGTGCGGGCTCGCA
>CANIDW010000223.1 GCA_947466165.1 Comamonadaceae bacterium
GGCCATGAAGATAGAAGCCGCCCTGAAGGCCCGCAGGGATCCCGACTTCATCATCAATGCCCGCACCGACGCCATCCGCAGTGAGGACGATATCCAGCGCGTCATTGAAGCGGCTGGTGATACTCCGGTGAACATCAACATGGGCTTTGGCATACGAAACCGCCCCACAAGCCCCCTGCTGTCGCTGGGCCGCCTGCGCGAGCTCGGAGTCGCCCGCGTGAGCATGCCCAGGCTGCTGACCGCTTCAGCGCTGTCGGGCATGCAAAAGGCGCTGGAAGTGCTGCGCCAGTGCATGGTGACGGGCGAACTCGCCGACCGGCCCGACTTGCTGGTGGACATTGACACCATCAGCGGTCTGATGGGCTATGACCGCATCTCAGCGCTTGAAAATGAATTGCTCAGTGGCGATGCCCTGCGCCGCAAGTACGGTGAGGGCGAGCGTCACTACGTCGTCAAGAGCCGCAAGGATTGAGGCAGACCCCGGGCCTCATCGCCAAAGGGCAAAGGCTTACCAGGCCGCCAGCAACAAGGGCTCCACCTCGGCAGCCTGCGTCACCCGGCGGGGGTTCACGTACAGGCCCTTCTCGCCCATCACCTTGACTGCGACCTCTGTCAACAGCGAACGCTGCATACCCGTGTCGCGCAAGCGCGTAGGCACTTTGATCGCCTGCTGCAACCATTGCACGCGTTCAATGGCACCCCCAGGGCTTGCATCGCTGGCGCCCATGGCCTGAGCGCAAAGCGCCAGGGCCGCGGCCGCATCAGGATCTGCCGCATTGAAGGCCATGGCATGCGGCAGCATGATGCTGTTGGCAACTCCGTGCGAGATACCGGCGACCGCCCCCAGTGAATGACAGACCGCATGGTGAATACAGCTGCGAGCGTTCAACAGAACCTGCCCGGACAAATGAGCGGCCACCAGCGCCATACCGCGCGCCTCAACCGACTCTGGCTCTTTTGCCACGGCGGGCAATGCCTGCATGAACATCCGGATCGCCTCCAGCGCCAGTGCGCTGCTGACAGGGGTCCGGACTCTGGAGTAAAAGCCCTCGACACAGTGCGCAAGCCCGTTCATGCCACTGGCCAGAAAAACCGATGCAGGCACCTCCATGGCGGCAGCTGGATCGATCACGATCAGTCTTGCCGCCAACTGAGGATCCACCAGTATCAGTTTGCGTCCGTCTTCGGTGCGCACACTGCCCCCGGCGGTGACTTCAGCGCCGGACAAGGTGGTCGGTATGGCAATCACCGGCAGTTTGCCGGCCTTCAGGCGCGGGCTGTGCAACTGATCGGGCGGGATGAACCGTGTCGCATGATCAGCCAGCTCTCCGCCCTCGGCCAGCCACAGCGCTGCAGCCTTGCAGGCGTCGGAGGCACTGCCCCCGCCCACCGCAATGAAGCCATCTGCACGGTGCGTGCGGGCCATTTCTCGCAGGCGAAGTACTTCACTTAGAGGCGAGTGCTCGGGCATACCAGTACATTCGACCCACTCCAAACCCTGCAAGCCAGCCAGCGTGTCACGGTAAACACGAGATGCTGCGGTGCGCCGACCGGCCACCACCACAGGGCGGAGCACGCCCAGCTCAGCCAGGTTGAGCGCCAGTTTCGCAAGCGCGCCATTGCCATAGACCAGCGTCGACGGCGGGTTGCGATGCGAAAAAGAAGGCGGCAGCGTGACGCTCCCCGGGACGGTCTGGCTCATGGGCTGGAATGTAGTGCTAAGGAGATACTGTGCGAGGCAGAAGAATTTTCAATTAAAGTTTTGAGTGCTCGCTCTAAAGCCAGCTGGTGTGGTTATCATTAATTTCAGAGATTAACAGCATCAGCCCATCTCACATTTTTGTCCATTCTTGACAACTAACCTGGGGGTTTTTATGAATCGATTTGTAATCCGTCGCAGTCTTCTGGCAGCAGTAGTCACTTGTTCAGCCTTTTTGTCTCCGCTTTCCGCTTTTGCGCAAGCGCAAAATTACCCCAACAAGCCCGTCAGAGTCGTTGTCTCCTTCTCCACCGGGGGCACCACAGACATCCTGGCGCGCTACCTCTCACAGAAGCTTTCTGAATCGCTGGGCCAACCGTTCATCGTCGACAACAAGCCCGGCGCCGGCGGTATTCTGGGCAACGACATTGTGGCCAAGGCAGCGCCGGATGGCTACACAATATTGATGGGATCTGCCAGCTCGCTCGCAGTGAACGTCAGCATGTACAAATCTTTCCCCTATGACCCGCACAAAGATTTCGCGCCGGTGATGCAAGTGGCCTCCGGGCCTTTCATCATCGTTGTGAATCCTGGCGTGCCGGCTAACAACTTACGTGAACTGATCACCTTGGCCAAGGCAAAGCCTGGTCAGATCAACTTCGGCAGCTCGGGCAACGGCACTTCTATTCACCTGACAGGCGAACTGCTCAACTCGATGGCCGACATCCGCATGACCCACGTCCCCTACAAGGGAACGGGCCCGGCCATGTTCGACACCATCTCCGGTCAGGTCCAGATGACCTTGAGCGACATGGTGCCCTTTGTGCCGCACATTGCTTCGGGCAAACTGCGCGCTATCGCACAAACCACAGCCAAAAGATCACTGCTCCTGCCGGACCTGCCCACTGTCGCCGAGACTTTGCCGGGCTATGACGCCACTTCCTGGTACGGCCTGATGGCGCCGGCCGGAACCCCTGCACCGATCATCCAGAAACTCCACGCCGAGCTCACCAAGATCATGCAAAGTGCCGAAGTCAAGGCGCGCTATGCACAGCTGGGTGTAGAGCCCGTTGTCAACTCCCCGGAGCAGTACAAAACTTTCGTGGCTGCAGAGATCGTCAAATGGGCCGATGTGGTCAAGAGGTCCGGTGCCAAGGTCGATTGACCGGTTTTTTGTATTCGTGCAGCAGGACAAGGTCTTGCTTCTCAATGGCAGCGCAGCTGCTGGACTCATTCGGAAGCGACTGTGGCGACTTTGACCCGTGTGTTGATCATTGTGATATTGGCGCACATGGGTTCGATAGGCGCAAAACTCCTGCTTGCCCTGTTCGCCATCGACCTGGGCGCTTCGCCGCTGCAGGTCGGCATCACCTTCGCCATGTTTTCCATCCTGCCGGCTATCCTGGCAATCAGCGCCGGACGCTGGATCGACAGGATCGGCGTTCACCTGCCGCTGCTGATAGGCTGCGGCGGCATGGCCCTCTCTGTCGGCGTCGTGTTCCTCACCCCGGCACTGTGGGCGCTTTACACCTGCGCGGCGCTGATCGGCGTGTTCTTCATGGCCTACACAGTCTCGGTTCAGAGCATTGTGGGCAGCATGGGCGCCACCAGTGACAGCACCCGAAACTTCAGCTACTACTCGCTGGCGGTTGCATTAGCAGCCGTGATGGGTCGTGCCGGCACGGGCCTGTCTATCGATCTCTTGGGCCATCGCAGCACAGCGCTTTTGCTCGCAATTGGGCCGCTGGTCGCGCTGGCCATTGCCTGGCGGCTGCCATCGCGCAATCTACCGGCGAAGGCAACATCCGAGCGCATAGTCCGCACATCGACCTTTGAGCTGTGGAAGAATCCAGCGCTTCGCCGCGCGCTGATCGCCGCGGCCATCGTCGAGTCGGGTAACGAGCTGTTTGCGCTGTTCATCCCGCTGTACGGCTCATCCCTCGGGTTTTCGGCGACATTCATCGGCACGCTGCTGGCCACCTTTGCCGCGGCCACCTTTCTGGTTCGTATGGCCCTGCCCAGGCTGGTTAAGCGTTTTGGCGAAGAAGGCGTGCTGAGCTGCGCGCTCGGCTGCGCTGCGCTGGTTGGCGTGCTGACCATCGCGACCACGCAGCCCTGGGTGCTGCTGGTGCTGACGGCAGCATTCGGTTTTTCATTGGGCTGCGGCATGCCGCTGTCGATGGCGCTCACCTATGCCCGCGCACCCGAGGGCCGTGCAGCCGAGGCGATTGGTATGCGCCAGACTGTCAACAAATCCATCGAAGTGACTGTCCCGGTCTGCTTCGGTGCAGTGGCCGTCGTCGCCGGCCTGGCACCCCTGGCAATCGCACTGGGCAC
>CANIDW010000224.1 GCA_947466165.1 Comamonadaceae bacterium
AAAAAGCCTGCCGCCCGGCGTGCCGGCACGCGTGAGCAGTCGGCACAGACCACGCGCGACAACATCCTGCGGGCCGCCACCAAGGTGTTTGCCCGTTACGGCTACGAGGGCGGCAGCGTCGAGAAAATCTCGCAGGCCGCCAAGTCCGTTGACCGGATGATCTATTACTACTTCGGCAGCAAGGAAGGTCTGTTCATCGAGGTGCTGGAAGACATGTACCGCCGCATGAACGATGCCGAGCTGGCACTGGTGCTGGACCCCGAACAGCCGGTGGCCTCGCTCAAAGGCGTGATTGACTTCGTGGTGTCTTACTACAGCAAAAACCCCGAGTTCATCACCTTGCTCAACACCGAGAACCTGCACCGCGGCAAGCACATCTCCAAGTCCAAACGGGCCCGTGACTACTCCTCGCCTGCCATCGCCATCATCCGGCTGTTGCTTGAAAGCGGTGCGCGCCAGGGCGTTTTCCGCTCCGGCATGGTGGCGCGCGATGTCTACCTGTTGATCGCTGCCACTGCGTACTTTTACAACTCCAACCGCCACACGCTCTCGGCCTTTCTGGGTGAAGACCTCAAAGCCCCCGAGGCGATGGCGCACTGGCGCGATTTCATCGTCACCACGGTGCTGCGCACTGTGATGATCAAGCCGCCCTGACACCGGCTTCCTTTCACCCACTCCCCAAGGACACCTCATGGCTGAAGCAGTTGCAGACGGAAAATCCGGCAAAGTCGTCATCACCAATATCGGCTTGCTGCTGTCCGGCGACATCGACAAGCCCATTCTGGATGCCGACACCATCGTGGTGCAAGACGGCCTGATTGTGGCCGTGGGCAAGGCCAAGGACTGCGACATGGCGCATGCACGCACAGTGATCGACGTGCACCAGACCTGCGTGGCCCCCGGACTGATCGACAGCCATGTGCACCCGGTGTTTGGCGACTGGACGCCGCGCCAGAACCAGCTCGGCTGGATCGAGTCCACCATGAACGGCGGCGTCACCACCATGATCTCTGCCGGCGAGGTGCACCTGCCCGGCCGGCCCAAGGACATCGTCGGCCTGAAGGCGCTGGCCATCACGGCGCAGCGCGCTTTTGACAACTTCCGCCCGGGTGGCGTCAAGGTGCTGGCCGGCGCGCCCATCATTGAAAAAGGCATGGTCGAGCAGGACTTCAAGGAACTCGCCGAAGCCGGTGTCAAGCTGCTGGGCGAGGTCGGTCTGGGTTCGGTCAAGGCCGGCTACGAGGCCAAGGAGATGGTGGCCTGGGCGCGCAAGTACGGCATCCAAAGCACCATCCACACCGGCGGCCCTTCGATCCCCGGCTCGGGCCTGATTGACAAGGACGTGGTCTTGGAAGCTGATGCCGACATCATCGGCCACATCAACGGCGGCCACACCTCGTTGTCAGAGCAGCATGTTTGCGAGTTGTGCGAGAAGTCCTCTCGCGCTATTGAGATTGTGCACAACGGCAACGAGAAAGTGGCGATCGCCGCTGCCCAGGCTGCGCTGCAACTCAAATGCCCGCATCGCGTGATTCTGGGCACCGACGGGCCGGCCGGCTCAGGTGTCCAACCCCTGGGCATGCTGCGCATGGTGGCGCTGTTATCCAGCCTGGGCAACATTCCCGCCGAGCTGACCTTTTGTTTTGCCACCGGCAACACGGCGCGTCTGCGGGGTCTCAATGGCGGCTTGATCGAAGTCGGTCGCGATGCCGACTTCGTCTTCATGGACCGGGCTCAACACACCGCCGGCCGCGACTTGCTCGACAGCGTGCAGCGTGGGGATATTCCGGGCATCGGCATGGTCATGATTGACGGCCTGGTGCGCTGCGGCCGCAGCCGCAACACGCCGCCGGCCACACAAATCCCCAGCGTCACCACGCACGCCTGAGCCGCGCTCAGGGCATTTTGTCGTCGATGGGCGGGGCGCTGGCCTCGCGCGGCGCCACTGTTCCCAGCCTGGCCTTCAGCGATTGGGGTTGGCCGCTCAGCAGGGCGGCGTAGCTGGTGGTGTTGGACAGCACTTTTTTGATGTAGTCACGGGTTTCGTGGAAAGGTACGTTTTCAGCCCAGATCGCCGCTTCCAGCGGCGGGCCGTTGCGCCAGTTGCGCGGCCGGCTGGGGCCGGCGTTGTAGGCGGCCGCCGCCATGGCCATGGAGCCCCCGAAGTCATCGAGCGCGCGCTTGAGGTAGGCCGTGCCGATGTTGATGTTGGTGTCGCGGTCATTGAGCTGGCCGATGTTGAAACCGGCCAGGCCGATGTGGCGCGCTGTCTCACGTGCGGTGGCCGGCATGATCTGCATCAGGCCAGTGGCGCCCACGCCGGAGCGGGCGTCCATGATGAAGCGACTTTCCTGCCTTATCAGGCCATAGACATAAGCCGGGTCGATGCCGATGTCACGGCTGCGCTTGAGTACGGTTTCGCGAAATGGCGTGGGAAAACGCTGCGAAAAATCAATCTCTTGGCGGGTGCGGTCGCTGGTGTTGATACAGCGGTCCCAGATCGCCAGATCGCAGGCCATTTGCGCGGCGGCCAGCAGCTCGCGCTCGCTCATGCCGCCGGGCTTGGCCAGGTTGGTGGCGTAATTCCATTCGCGCACACCTTCGCTGCGCAGTCCGATGGTGATGGCGTAAGCGGCGCGTTGCAGACCCGGGTTGATGCGCGCAGCTTCTTTTTCACCAAAGGTCAGCGCCGCGGGTGCGGCCGGCACGGTGATCATCTGGCCCAATTCTTCGAGTGCCAGTTGTTCGTAAAAGCCGCGCACCGAAGCGATGGACTGCAAAAGGCTCAGCGCCTCAGCGCGTTGCGCCGGCATAGCGGCCGGTGCCGGCAGCTGGGCCGGTGCCAGGGCCAGCAGCGCGCGGGCTTTCCAGTAAATCCAGGTGCTGTCTTTGCGCGCCTCCGGGCTCATGGCGTTGATGCTGGACAGCACCAGGGGCCAGCGCGGCTGCACGCCGGCGCGCAGCGCAGCGCGGGTTTTCCAGGCCAGCATGTCGTCTGTCAGGTCACTATCGGCAGTGACCTTTTGAAAATGTGCCAACGCGTCCGGGCTCTGGATGCCCATGCGCATGGCGCTTTGTTTGCCGATGACGCCCCAGACCCAGTTGTGCTCTTCGGCAGTGAGTTGAACGTCCCACTTTTTTTCGATCAGTGTGGCTGCGGCTTGCGGGTCGCTGGCGGCCAACTTGACGAGCGCCAGCGTCACCAGTTCTTTGCCACTGCGCGAGAACGCCATTTTTCTATCCGCCAGAAACCTGGACGGGTTGGCTTGCAGGGAAGCCAGTATGCCCAGCGAATCGGGCGAGACCATTTCGACCGCATCGCGTGTTGGCCGGGTCCGGCCGGCCTCTATCGACAGACGCGCTTTGCGCCAGATGTCCAGCGGTTTGAGTTGCTTGGCGGCCAGCATGCGCTCTGCGGCAGTGCGGCAGCCTTCGTCAGCGTCCCGCTGCGCGTACCAGGTCTGACGAACCAGATCGACCAGGGCGGCAGCGCCTTCGGGCCCGTTTTTTTGATGCTCAAGCGCCCAGGCAAAACAACGCACTTCACGGTCATCGCCCATGCGGAACAGCGGATGCTCCGCGGCAAAGCCGGCCCAGTCGCGGCGCTGGCCCAGCAGCAGCAACCAGTCGTTGCGCAAGCGGTCTTCCTGGTAGGTCCCGGCGTAGCGCGCCAGAAAGGCTTGCACCTCGGCAGCGCTGGCCACACCCAGGCGGTTGCTCAGCTCCCAATACGCGGCCCAGGCTTCAAGCACATGGCCACGCGTTTGCGGCAGCAATGCCGCCAGTCTGGCCTTGTCCTCGCGTTTGAAGGCTTGGGCCATCTCAAGAACCGCCTCATCCGCACGGCTCAAGGACACTGTTTTTGGCTGCGCCTGTAAAGCCGCCGGCAAGGCTGTCAAAGAGCCAGTCAGGGCCAGCAATACGGCTGTTCTTATAAATTTCGATAGCATCGGGTGATTATGGACAAATTAAGCACCCGCAAAATACTCATTGAGCAACGCCTGAACATGCCGGACCGCCTGGCCCG
>CANIDW010000225.1 GCA_947466165.1 Comamonadaceae bacterium
CACGTCGCCCACAAAGCACGCCGCAAAGCGCTCGCGCACCTCGGGCGGCTGGTGCTTCATGAGGTAGATGCAGATGTTGGTGTCGAGCATGTAAGTTGGCTTCATAAGGCCTCGCGCTCTATGTTGTCGCCTCGGCCCTGTTCCATGAAGTCGGGTGAGAACTTGGCCAGTTTGCCCAGCACATCACCCATGCGGCGCTGCGCCGGACGTATGCGCAACTCGTCGCCCAGGCGCTCAATGACCAGATCTAGGTCCCACATGCTGTAGGCCAGCTCTGCTGGAATGCGAACAGCCTGAGAGTTGCCGTTCTTGAAAAGTTTGGTGTTGGCCATGATGAACCCTTGTGGATGTACGTGTACATCTTAAGCTATGGGCCGGCGAATGTAAACACAGGGATGTACAGCGATGGGAGCGGCCCTTGGCTTTAACCGTTATTTGCCGATCTCTTCCGGTGACCGGCCCAAGCGCCTTGTAAAGTCGGGGTTGGCCCTCCATTCCAACCAAAAGCAAGCCCATGACCCGATTCAGTCTTTCCAAACTCCCCACTGTATGGATTTATGTGCTGGCTGCATTGCTGTTGGCCGGGGTTGGCTCGGGCGTCAAGCTCTACTTTTTTCCGGCCAGCAAGCCGCCGGCTTTTGTCACGGCCACGGCCACGCTGGGCGACCTGGAGCAGTCGGTGTTGGCCACCGGCACCTTGCAGGCTTTCAAGCAGGTCAGTGTGGGTGCGCAGGCTTCGGGGCAGATCAAGAGCCTCGCCGTGGCGCTGGGCGACACCGTCAAAAAAGGCCAGCTGATTGCCGAGATTGACGCGCTCAAGCAGCAAAACGAGTTGCGCAACACGCAGGCTGCGCTGCAAAGTGCCGAGGCGCTGCTCGGCTCCCGCCGCGCCTTGCTGCGCCAGGCCGAGCTGAACTTTGAACGGCAAAAAGAACTGCTGGCCGCCGATGCGATTTCGCGCCAGGCCTTTGAGCAGGCCGAGGCCACGCTGGGCACCAGCCGCGCCGACATCAAAACCTCTGAGGCGCAGATTGCGCAAGCGCGCATTGCGGCTGACACGGCCAAGCTCAATGTCGGCTACACCCGCATTCTGGCGCCCATGGATGGTGTGGTGGTGGCCATCGTCACGCAGCTGGGGCAGACGGTCAATGCCAACCAGAGTGCGCCCACCATCATCAAGCTGGCCTTGCTCGACACCATCACCGTGAAAGCGCAGATTTCTGAAGCGGACGTGGTGCGCGTCAAGCCCGGGCAAAAAGCTTACTTCACGATTTTGGGTGCGCCTGACAAGCGTTACTACACCACGCTGCGCAGCGTCGAGCCCGCGCCGGAATCGATAGCCACTGAAACGCAAAGCAGCAGCAACACAGCGATTTACTACAACGGCCTGCTGGATGTGCCCAACCCCGAAGGTCGCTTGCGCATCTCCATGACGGCGCAGGTCTACATCGTGCAAAGTGAAGCCAAGGGCGTGATCACCATTCCATCGGCTGCCATCGAGCAGGCGGGACGGCGCGGCCCGGCCAGTGTGCGCGTGGTGGGCGCCGACGGCAAGCCTGAAAAGCGCCCGGTCAAGGTGGGCATTAACAACAACGTCAATGCGCAAATTCTGGAGGGCCTGGCCGAAGGCGAAAAAGTGGTGCTCAGTGAAGCGCCGCAGCCGGGCAGCCAGAGCGGGCCGCGCCAAGCACCGCGCATCCGGTTTTGAGAGCTGAGGCTTTGAACAAAATCGCCGCTGACGCACCCGCGCTGCTCGAGCTGCGCGGGCTGCAGCGCGACTTCCCGGCGGGCGAAGGCACGATCACCGTGCTGGCCGACGTCAACCTGGACATACGCGCCGGCGAGATGGTCGCTATCGTCGGCGCCTCGGGCTCCGGCAAGTCCACGCTGATGAACATTCTGGGTTGCCTGGACAAGCCCAGCGCCGGCAGCTACCGCGTGGCCGGCCGGCCGACCGTCCAGTTGGGCCCTGACGAACTGGCTGAGTTGCGGCGCGAGCATTTCGGTTTTATCTTTCAGCGCTACCACTTGCTGGGTGATTTGAGCGCACTGGGTAACGTGGAGGTGCCGGCGGTTTACGCAGGCCGCCAAAGCAAAGTGCGGCGCGAGCGCGCCCTTGCGCTGCTCACGCGCTTGGGCATGGCCGACCGCTTGCAACACAAGCCGGGCCAGCTATCGGGCGGGCAGCAGCAACGCGTGAGCATTGCGCGCGCGCTCATGAACGGCGGCCACGTGCTGCTGGCCGACGAGCCAACCGGCGCGCTGGACACGCAAAGCGGCGCCGAGGTGATCAAGATTTTGTTGGAGCTGCATGCCGAGGGCCACACCATCATCATCGTGACGCACGACATGCAAGTGGCCGCGCACGCCGACCGCATCATTGAGCTGAGCGACGGGCGCGTGGTGTCCGACCGGCTGACGCGGCCCGATGCCGCACCGACAGGCGCTGTGCTCAAAACGGTGACGGCTTCCAGCGGCCGCTGGCAGGCCGCGCGCGACCGCTTTGGCGAGGCGTTTCGCATGGCTCTGCTGGCCATGAACGCGCACCGGCTGCGCACCTTTTTGACCATGCTGGGCATCATCATCGGCATTGCCTCGGTGGTCTCGGTGGTGGCGCTGGGCGAGGGCTCACGTCTGCAGATTTTGAAAAACATCAGCGCCATCGGCACCAACACCATCGAGATTTTTTCAGGCACCGGCTTTGGCGACCAACGCGCTGCGCGTGTGCGCACACTGGTGCCCGGCGACGCCGCCGCGCTGGAAGAGCAAAGCTATGTAGACAGCGTCACGCCCAGTGTCAGTACATCGGCCACATTGCGTTACGGCAACATCGCCGTGACGGGCAACATCAATGGCGTGGGCGAGCAGTATTTCCGGGTGCGTGGCGTGCAACTGGCCGCCGGCCGCACCTTTGACGAAGACAGCGTAGCCAGCCTGGCGCAAGAAGTAGTCATTGACGACAACACCCGCAAGCAACTTTTCCCGCGCAATCCCAATCCTGTGGGCGAAGTGATTTTGCTGGGCCAGGTGCCTTGCCGCGTGGTCGGCGTGGCCAAGCGCAGCGAGTCGGCCTTTGGCAATTCGGAGGCGCTCAATGTGTGGATCCCGTACACCGCCGCCATGAGCCGCGTGACCGGGCAAAGCCATTTGCGCAGCATCACTGTGCGCATCAGCGACGAGGTGTCGGCCGAAGCCGCAGAGCAAGGCGTCAACCGGCTGCTCTTGCAACGCCACGGCGTGCAAGACTTCTTTGTGCTCAACACCGATACCATCCGCCAGACGATTGAAAGCACCACGCAAACCATGACGCTGCTGATCTCGGCGATTGCGCTCATCTCGCTGATCGTCGGCGGCATTGGGGTGATGAACATCATGCTGGTCTCGGTGACCGAGCGCACGCGCGAGATCGGTGTGCGCATGGCGGTGGGCGCGCGCCAGGCCGATATACGCCAGCAGTTTTTGATTGAAGCGGTGTTGGTGTGTCTGCTGGGCGGCGTGTTGGGCATCGGCCTGTCCCAGTTGGTGGGCTGGGGCTTTGACAAATCAGGCAGCAGCTTCACGCTGGTGTACTCAACGCTCTCCATGGTGGCCGCCTTTGTCTGCTCCACACTCATCGGCGTGATCTTCGGCTTTCTGCCGGCTAACAATGCCGCCAAGCTCAACCCGGTCGACGCCCTCTCTCGAGAATAAAGACAAGCATGAACCCGCTCCCAACCCACGCGTTTTTTATTCTGGTGCGCCGGCCTCTGGCGCTGGCTGCCCTGCTCATGCTGGGTGGCTGCGCATCCACATTCAACGCACTGTTTCGCCCGCCCGCCCTCAAGATGCCCGCTCAGTACACCCAGGACGGCGCCGCCAGCGCACCCGCCATAGCTGCTACATCTGCTGCACCTGCCACGGCCGGCACGCCGTGGTGGACGCTTTTGAATGACCCCGTGCTCGACCAGCTGGTGGCCGAGGTGCTGGCGCGCAACAACAACCTGGCCGCAGCCACCATTCGCGTGCGGCGAGCGCAACTGCAA
>CANIDW010000226.1 GCA_947466165.1 Comamonadaceae bacterium
CCTGACCATCGGGCCCGGTGCAGTTGAGCGACTTGGCCAGAATACGCGACACCGTGGTCTTGCCGACCCCGCGCGTGCCGGTGAACAAATAAGCGTGGTGCAAGCGCTGGGTGCCCAGCGCATTGCTCAGTGCCTGCACGACATGCGACTGCCCGACCATCTCCGAAAAGTTCTTAGGACGGTATTTACGGGCAAGTACAAGGTAAGACATGGGCCCATTCTAAAGTGCTGCCCAGGATCCGCATCTCAAGCGCCGGGGTGTGCACGCACCAAGGCGCTGTCCACTACAATCCAAAGCGACGGGCCTTCCCGCATGGTGAAGCGGCCAACCGGGTCAGGTGGGGAACCAAGCAGCCCTAACTGTGGAGCCAGTGCCGGGGCGAGGCTCGTCACCTTTTTCTTCAGAGCCCTTTGAACCTTCACCGAGAACTGCGCTCATTGACCCAGCGGCTGACGCAACAGCTCTTCAATGGCCGCGGTCGAATTTTCGGCGTGCTGGGCGATTTGCGCGCTCATCAAGGCCAGTGAAGCCAGCGGGTACGTGCCGCTGATGATGTTCTTATAGGCAATCTCGGCGCCCATCGCGTCCTGACCCAAGCCATCGACGGCAGCAGAAATACATTCTTCAATACTGGCCAGACCGGCGTCAGCGTAAAGGTCTTCGCCTTCGTGGCTCACGCGGTAGTCAAAGCGGCCGGTTTCAAACTGGTCAATGTGAAATCGAACGATCATGGTGGAGCTTCCTTTCGGTTGACATGAATGCAATGGAAAAATCAGGCGGCTGACATCAAGCCGAGATGGCGCAACACGCCCTGTCCGGCCCGTCGGCCGCTGGCCATGCAAGCGGTCATGAGGTAGCCGCCTGTGGGCGCTTCCCAGTCCAGCATTTCACCGGCACAAAAAACAGCTTGCGCCGTCGCAAGGCCCTGAACTTGCAGGTCTGCCGACAGGTCTGAAAAGCGTACACCACCGGCGCTGCTGATGGCTTCGTCCAGCGGCCGGGCGCGCACCAGCGTGACAGGCAAGGCCTTGATGGCCGCAGCCAAACTGGCAGCATCGGCCATGATGCTTTTGTCCAGCAATTCATGCAAGATGGCGGCCTTGATGCCCTCCAGGCCCAGCCGGCTCTTGAGGTGGCTGGACAAAGAGCGTGATCCGCGTGGATGGCTGACATCGGCCAAAACCTGGGCAGCAGATTTGTCGGGCAACAGGTCCAGTTTCAGGGTTGCGCTGCCACTGCGTGAAATTTCTTCGCGCAGCCAACTTGAAGCGGCGTAAATCAGGCTGCCTTCTAAGCCGGTCTCGGTGGCTACAAATTCGCTACGTCGCGTGAATTCGCGCCCCAGCGAATCGGTGAAGGCGATGGCCACCGACTTGAAGGGTTGGCCGGCAAAACGGCTGCTGAAGTGCCTTGACCAGCCCTCCACATCAAAGCCGCAATTGGATGGCATCAAGGGCGCCACCGACACGCCTTGCTGCTGCAGCCATGGCACCCAGGCACCGTCTGAGCCCAGGCGAGACCAGCTGCCGCCACCCAAAGCAAGGACCACGGCGTCGGCCTGCAAATCCAACTCACCGCACGGGCTTGCAAATCGCAGCGCACCGCTGTCAGACCAGCCGGTCCAGCGGTGGCGCATCGAGAACTGCACACCGGCTGCACGCAAACGATGCAACCAGTGGCGCAGCAAGGGTGCGGCCTTCATGTCTTTGGGGAACACCCGCCCGGAACTGCCCACAAAAGTTTCGATACCCAAGTCATGGGTCCATTGACGCAGTTCGTCAGCACCAAAAGCGCTGAGCATGGGCGCCAGCGCGCTGGCGGCTTCGGCGTAGCGGGTGTTGAAGCTGGCGGCAGGTTCAGCGTGGGTCAGGTTGAGTCCGCCTTTGCCGGCCAACAAAAACTTGCGGCCTACCGACGGCATGGCATCAAAGACATGCACGCTCAGGGCGGCCCCGGCCTTTGACAAGACCTCAGCAGCCATGAGGCCGGCCGGACCGCCACCGATGACCGCGACACGGCGACTGCTCGCCGTGGGTGCATCACCGGCCGAAGTTGCAGACATGGGGAAGTGGCTCAAGAAAAAGTCCGTTCAAGCGCGTGGTCCGACTTACAGCGCAGCGCCGGCAGCAAAGCCTAATTATTGCAGGCCGGCAATTTCAATCCACTGCAAGCAGCCGCCCCTGGGCCGTGAGAAATGCCGCCTTCACAGTTTGCCCGGGGTAGACCGCCATCACCGCATCGCGATAAAGCTGCATTTGCTGGCGCAACTCAGGCAGGTCTTGGGGCGCGGCATTGGATTTGTAGTCCAGCACCCACCAGTGGCCTTCATGCCCGGCATCGCAACGTCGCACCAGGCGGTCAAGCCGCATGCTTTGCCCCATGTAAGCCAGCTCGACCTCATTGCCCTGCCAATCAAGCACCGCGGGGTTCCAGGCCCAAGCGCCCTCGCCGGACAAAATGCGCTGCGCGCCGCTCAATGCGGTTTGCGCTTGAGCAGCGTCGAGCCGGAACTCGCGCGTGACGGCCTGCACATGCAACGCCGACAAGGCACCCCACTCCAGCAAGCGGTGCATGGCTTGACCGGTGCGCGACGCAGCAGAGTCTGCTGCAGGCCGGGCCGCAGCAGGCGGCAAAACAACTGCCGGCGGCAGGCTCAGGAAATCAAAGACTTCATCAGAAAGCTCGGCCGGTGCGGATGTGCTGGCAGGCGCAGTGGGCGCCGGCCATTCGGCCGCCAATGCGTGCAAGCGCTGCCACCAGCTGTCGGGGGCGCTGCGGTAGGCCTCAATGGACGACATCACCAGGGTTTTCCGTGATCTGGTGAGCGCCACATACAAGGCGTTAAGCTCTTCACGCTGACGGGCGATTTTTTCGGCCTCCAGCGTCTTGACGCAACAGGCCGGCGGCTTGCTTTCACTGACCAAAAACACAAAGCGTTGAGGCACTGCAGCTTCGCCAGGCCAATCCAGCAGCACAGCCATGCTCTCGGCATTGCGCGGGGGCGTGTCTGTGTCCAGCAGCAGCACCGCCTCGGCCTCCAGACCCTTGGCGCCGTGAACGGTCAAGAGCCTCACAGCGTCTGCACTCACAATGGCCGGCGCCAAAATACCACCGGCCCTGAGTGCCCGCACCAGGGCATAGGGGGTGGTGTAACGCCCGCCGTCGATTTGCAGCGCAACCGCCAGCAGCGCACGCAAATTAGCCAGCACGGCATCGCGCTGCGCTGCCGGTGCAGCGGCGGCAAAACGGGCCAGCACATCGCCGTCGTCATAGAGAGCCTGCAGCGCATCATGCGGCGGCAGGCTGTCCAGCCAAAGGCGCCAGCGCGCCAGTTGAGCGGCCACGCCTTGCAAACCGTGCGCATCGCTTGTGCGCAATTCATCGATGGGCTCGCTGGCATCCGTTTGCAGCAAGTCGTACCAGGGTTGAGAGAGCCTGCGCTGGGCCAGCGCCAGCTGAACCAGCGCCGCATCGGTGACGCCAAACAGCGGCGAGCGCAGCACCCGCGCCAGGGACAAATCGTGCTGAGGCGACACCAGCACGTCGAGCAAGGCGGTGATGTCCTGTACTTCGCAGCAATCAATCAGAGCAGTTTTTTCGCCGATCTGGGCAGGAATGCCGAGCACGCGAAGCTCCTGCTGAAGTGGCAACAAACCAGCCCGCTTGCGCGACAGCACCATCACCTGAGCTGGCTTGAGCGAAGATGCGCCAGCTGAGCCCGAACCGGGTGCCAATTGCAGCGCAATCCAGGCGGCGGCCTGACGCGCCTCGAGCGTGCGCAGGGTTTCTTCGAGCACTTCTCGCGGCTGCAAAAGACTGTCGCGCCAGGCCAGCGGACTGGCATGCTGCGTTGACGGTGTCTCATCTTTTGTGGCACGGGGGATGGCGGGCAGACGCCCGACCGCGCCGATGTCGGGCGAGTCACTGCTGTGCGCGCGAAAGCCTTCGTAGCCGTCGACGTCCGCCGCTTGCCGCATGGCTGCGTTGACAGTGTTGATGACCGCTTGCGCATTGCGCC
>CANIDW010000227.1 GCA_947466165.1 Comamonadaceae bacterium
GTCCCAGTCCAGCGTGTTGGTGAACAGGCGTTGCACCTGGTTGGTGCCATATTGACCAGGCGGCAGGCTGATCGAATGAATCACGAGCAGCTCGGTGAGCGTGCCTGCGGGCCTGGCACCGAAATTCGGCGAGGCCAGATGCCGGGCAAAGCTGTACCAGCCGTCTTGCCACAAAGGCGTGCCCGCCGGGGCGGTGTGATCAGTGGCGGCGGTTTGCACGCAGTTTCAGCTTTCAGCCTGACGCCGGTGCGCTTCACTGCAGTAAACGCCGCGGCCGCCAGTTAAGGCTTCGTTCAGCGGCATATGCACCGCACAGACGTCACAGGCGATCACTTCTGTGGTTTGCAAGGCCCTGCCCTTGCTGCTGGCTTGAGGCTGTTGTTGCTTGCGGGCTTTTTCAGCCAATGAGGCGCGGCGCTTGCCTTGCCACAGCCAGATCACGGCCAGCACCAAAGCCAGTATCACAAGGTATTTCATGCGCGTTGCAACACGACTTCAAGGACAAAGCGCGAGCCGGCGTAGCCCAGCAGCAGCAGTCCCGAGCCCAGATAAAGAAACTTGCGTGCGGTGCGGCCGCGCCAGCCCAGTCGGGCCCGCCCGATCAGCAAGCCGGCAAAGCTCAGCCAGGCCAGTACCGAAAAAATGGTCTTGTGGTTCCACATGGACTTCAGGTGCGGGCCATACAAGGTTTCGGCAAACAACCACCCGGCCAACAAAGAGGCCGTCAGCAAAATGAAACCGGCCTCGACAAAGCGAAAGGTCAAACGCTCTAACTTAAGAAGGGGAACGCCGGTGTCTGCAGAAAGCGCCGTACGCATGGAGAGTTCCGCCCGGCTGATCAACCAGCCATGCAAGAGCGCCGCACCAAACAGCCCGTAAGACGCAATGCCCAGTGCCCAGTGAAGCGGCAACCAGGCAGAAGCGATTTGGGTGTAGCTGGAGCCCGGAAACACCAAGCTGAGCAGCACCACGGCAGCGCCCACCGCCGGCAGTGCCCAGCTGGCCCGCAGTTCGGGGATCAATTTGCTTTCAATCGCGTAGACCAGCACCACCAACCACACGGTCGTAGACAGCGCCGGTGCAAAGCCAAAGCGCGGGGGTTGGCCCATCAGGCCTTCGGCCAGTGTCAACGCATGAAAAAAGCAAGCGGCCAGCAGAACAGCGCTGGCTGCAGCTGCGGGCAGTCTTTTTCTTGCCAGCGCCAGCAGGCCGTACAAAAGTGCGGCGGCGATTGCCGTGGCCAGGCCGAACGTTGCGCTGAAAGCTAAAATCATTTGCACAGTTTATCCCGAGCTGCTAGTTTCAAACAACTTTTGCTCCATGCGTGGAGCCACCCCATGGCCTCAGCCCTCACCGACAAACTCTCCCGGCTCGTGAAAGAAATGCGTGGCCAGGCCCGCATCACCGAGTCGAATGTGCAAGACATGCTGCGCGAAGTGCGCATGGCTTTGCTCGAGGCCGACGTGGCCTTGCCGGTGGTGCGCGACTTCATTGCACGCGTCAAAGAAAAAGCGCTGGGCCAGGAAGTCATGGGTTCGCTCTCGCCGGGACAGGCGCTGGTGGGCATCGTGAACCGCGAACTGGCCGCCACCATGGGCGAGGGGGTGAGCGACATCAATCTGGCAGCGCAACCCCCGGCCGTGATTTTGATGGCCGGCCTGCAAGGCGCGGGCAAAACCACGACCACCGCCAAACTGGCCAAGCACCTGATAGACAAGCGCAAGAAAAAAGTGCTGACGGTCTCCGGCGACGTTTACCGCCCGGCTGCCATTGAGCAGCTCAAAACCGTCACGGCACAAGCCGGCGCCGAATGGTTCCCCAGCAGCCCTGAGCAAAAGCCGGTGGACATCGCCCGCGCCGCGCTCGACTACGCCAAACGGCACTTTTTTGATGTGTTGCTGGTGGACACCGCCGGCCGCCTGGCCATTGACGAAGCGCTGATGGCCGAGATCAAGGAACTGCATGCGGTTCTCAAGCCGGTCGAGACCTTGTTTGTGGTGGACGCCATGCAGGGCCAGGACGCGGTCAACACGGCCAAGGCCTTTAAAGATGCGCTGCCGCTGACCGGCATCATCCTGACCAAGACCGACGGCGACTCCCGCGGCGGCGCGGCGCTCTCCGTGCGCCAGATCACCGGCGCGCCTATCAAGTTCTCAGGCACCAGCGAAAAGCTCGATGGCCTGGAGGTGTTTGACGCCGAGCGCCACGCCGGCCGGATTCTGGGTATGGGTGACATCCTGGCGCTGGTCGAGCAGGTGACTGCCGGGGTTGACGTGGCGGCGGCGCAAAAGCTGGCCGCCAAAATGAAAAGCGGCAGCGGGTTTGACCTCGAAGACTTTCTGGCGCAGTTGCAGCAAATGAAGAACATGGGCGGCCTGTCCAGCCTGATGGACAAGCTGCCCGCGCAGATGGCTGCCAAGGCCGGTCAGATGGACATGAACAAGGCCGAAAAAGACATCAAGCGCAAGGAAGGCATCATCCAGAGCATGACGCCGCTGGAGCGCCGCAAGCCCGATTTGATCAAGGCCACTCGCAAACGCCGCATTGCCGCCGGCGCCGGCGTGCATGTTCAGGAAGTGAACCGCCTGCTCAATGAGTTTGAACAGATGCAGGGCATGATGAAAAAAATGAAGGGCAGCGGCATGATGAAAATGATGAAGCGCATGGGTGGCATGAAAGGCATGCCGAAAATGCCTTTTTAATCTGCGGTCAGCACTTCACCGCGCAGCGAATAGCTTCGCGTCTCGGTGATCTTTACATCCACCAACTGCCCCGCCAAACGCGGGTTACCGGCAAAGTTCACCACCCGGTTGCACTCGGTGCGGCCCATCAGCTCGGTGGCGTCGCGTTTGGATGCGCCTTCCACCAAAATGCGCTGCACGGTGCCCAGCCGGCTTTCACTGATGCGGGTGATGTTGGCGTTGATCACGCCTTGCAGATGCTGCAGACGACGCAGCTTGACCTCATGCGGCGTGTCGTCCTGCAAATTGGCCGCCGGTGTGCCCGGACGCGGGCTGAAGATAAAGCTAAACGAGTTGTCAAAGCCAATGTCGTCGATCAGCTTCATCATCTTGCCAAAATCGTCTTCAGTCTCGCCGGGAAAGCCGACGATGAAGTCGCTGCTCATGGCCATGTCGGGGCGAATGGCGCGCAGCTTGCGCACCGTGCTCTTGTATTCCATGGCGGTATAGCCGCGTTTCATGGCCATCAAAATGCGGTCGCTTCCGTGCTGCACCGGCAAATGCAGGTGGCTGACCAGCTTGGGCAGCTTGTCATAAGCCGCAATCAGGCTGGGCGTGAACTCGTTGGGGTGGCTGGTGGTGTAGCGCAGGCGCTCAATACCCGGAATGTCGCTCACATACTCCAACAGCGTCGCAAAATCCGCCACCTCGCCGCCGGCGCCGGCGCCCACCATCGGCGTGCGGTAGGCGTTGACGTTTTGGCCCAGGAGCGTGATTTCTTTCACGCCCTGATCGGCCAGACCGGCGACTTCGACCAGAACGTCTTCAAACGGGCGGCTGACTTCTTCGCCGCGCGTGTAGGGCACCACGCAGTAGCTGCAGTATTTAGAGCAGCCTTCCATGATGCTCACAAAGGCCGAGGCACCTTCCACCTTGGCCGGGGGCAGGTGGTCAAATTTCTCGATTTCCGGAAAGCTGATGTCCACCTGCGCGCGGCCCTGCAGGCGGCGCTGGTTCAGCATCTCGGGCAGGCGGTGCAGGGTTTGCGGGCCAAACACCACGTCCACATACGGCGCGCGAGCAATGATGGCCGCGCCCTCCTGACTGGCCACACAGCCACCCACGCCGATTTGCACGCCTTTTTTGGCCAGATGCTTAACGCGCCCCAGGTCAGAAAAAACTTTTTCCTGCGCTTTCTCGCGCACCGAGCAGGTGTTGAACAAAATCAGGTTGGCTTCTTCAACGACATCGGTTTTCTCATAGCCCTGAGCGGCGTGCAGCACGTCGGCCATCTTGTCCGAGTCGTACTCGTTCATCTGGCAGCCGAA
>CANIDW010000228.1 GCA_947466165.1 Comamonadaceae bacterium
AAAAATGGGAAATCAAATTAAACCAGCTTGATCGCAACCGCCTCACACGGCACGGCCTTGTTGCCCCACGTTTTACATGGTCATTTCAGCAAAAGGCAATAAGCAAAACGCTATTAGCACTGAGAGCAGCTGCAGAGCGATATCGACTTTTAAATTAACTTGCTGTGAATCGGCAGCCGGCTATCGAGCCCCTAAGCAAGATTTGCATCTTTGGGTTGCTCTGGTTGAACAGCCCAGCCTTCGCCAGGACCTGCAAAAGTGAAAACGCGCGGTGCAACTCAGCGACGCCAAGGTCGATTGATCAGCGCGGGCGGGTTGCGGGTCTTTAAACCGCGTCCACCTTGATGTTTTGTGCCGCCACCACCTTTTGCCAGCCGGTGAAGTCTTGCGCTAAAAACCGGCTCAGAGACTGTGGGCCCTGGGCAGAGGGCTCGATGGCGTCTAGCTGAAAGCGGGCCAGCACTTCAGGCAGCTTGACCACTTTGGCTACCGCATCGCTCAGGCGCTCGACCACGGCATCTGGTGTGCCCTTGGGGGCGACCAGGCCAAAGTAATTGAGCACGTCAAAGTCGGCAAAGCCCGACTCGGCCATGCTGGGCACCAGCGGCAGTGCGGATGAGCGCTTGGCCGTGGTGACGGCCAGCGCTTTGACGCGCCCTTCACGCACAAACGGCGCCAGCGCCGGGATGGTGCCGGTCACCAGCTGGATCTGGCCGGAGATCATGTCCAGCGTGGCCGGTGCAATGCCGCGGTAGGGAATATGAGTGATAAAGATGCCACTGCGTGCCTTCAATGTTTCCAGCACCAGGTGGTTGATGCCGCCTGCGCCGGCCGAGCCGTAATTGAGCTGGCCCGGGCGTTGGCGGGCGTACTCGATAAGCTCGCGCATGTTGGCCACCGGCAGGTCTTTGTTGGCCGCCCACAGCAGCGGGCCATTGGCGATCATGCTGATGGGGGCAAAGCTGCGCAGCGGGTCATAGCCGGCTTGCGGCAGCACGGCGGCCACGGTGGTGAAGGGCGCGGCCACCAGCAGCAGGGTGTGGCCGTCGGGTGCGCTCTGGGCCACATGCTGGGCGCCGATGGCTCCGGAGGCGCCGGTGCGGTTTTCAACCACAAACGTGCCGCCCATGACTTCGCCCATTTTTTGCGCCATCAGGCGGCCTACGGCGTCGGTGCCTGCACCGGCTGCAAACGGGATGACGATGCGCACCGGGCGCTCGGGGTAGCCGGCTGCGCGCACCATGGGAAAAGCGCAGACAGAGGCTGCAGCGGTGGCACGGGTCAGTAGAAGGCGTCTTGAAATAGTCATGTCGGTGGAGGAGGTTGTACTTGGCTTAAATGATAGCGACTGAATGCTGACACGGGCGTATGACAAATGGATGACGAATCAGGGTTAGCCCTTGTGCCAGGGCCGGCCGCTAAACTTCCGTTATGAGCACCATTGCACGCATCGAAACACGCGTTTTTAACGTCTCCGCCAAGACCAACTGGGTCTTTATCGCCGTCACGGCGGCCGACGGCCGCACGGGCTGGGGTGAGGCCTCGCTGATCGGCTGGGAGCCGATGCTGCTGGCAGCCAGCCGGGCGCTGGCGTTGGAATGGGAAGTCCGTTCGCTGGCCGACGCGCAGGCCGGGCTGCGGGTGTCGCCGCAGTCGCCCGGCGGGCTGGTTTTTAACACGGTTATCAGTGCCCTGCAACAGGCCTTGGCTTGTCTGCTTGATGGCAGTGTGCCCGGCGCACCTGCGGCCCCGGAGTTGAGCGCTGCGGTGCTGCGCCAGCGCGTTCCGCTGTACGCCAATATCAACCGCGCTACCCGGCTGCGCACGCCGCAAGGTTTTGTAGACACAGCCTTGCGGGCGCGGGCCCAGGGTTTCAGTCGTTTCAAGGCCGCGCCATTTGACGGGCTGACGCCGGCGCTGTGCCCTACGGCGCAGGGGCAGGCCTTGATTGCGCACGGCGTTGAATGCATGCTGGCCCTTCGGCAGGCGCTGGGCCCCGATGCGATGCTGATGGTGGACTGCCATTGGCGTTTTGACGAGACCCGCGCCTTGCAGGCCCTGCAAGCGCTGGCGCCGGCTGCCCTGCACTGGTTTGAATGCCCGATTGCCGAGACGCATGCCCATTGGCCGGCCATGCGCCGCTTGCGTGCGGCCACGCGCGGGCAGGGCGTGCTCTTGGCCGCTGCCGAGACGCAGGTGGGTCTGGCATCTTTTCAGACGCTGTTTGACGAAGCGCTTTACGACGTGGTCATGCCCGACATCAAGTACTGCGGCGGGCCGCTGGAGATGCTGAAAATTGCACAGCGGGCTGCGGAGCACGGGGTGCTGTTTTCACCGCACAACCCTTCGGGCCCGGTGTGCACCTGGCACAGTTTGCAAATTGCGGCGCTGGCGCCCGAGTGCGCCATGCTCGAGCTGCAGTTTGAAGAGAGCCCGCTGTACGAGCAGTTGCTCGCGGGCCCGGCTATGTCTACCCAGGGTGGCGGCCTGACACTGGAGCGGGCATATGGGCAAAGCCTTGGTCTTGACAGGCAGCTGCTGCAAGCCCATCCCTACCAGCCGGTGCCGCCCGGCATAGAGACCCAGCTGAACCGCTGAGCGGGCGTTCCGTCAGTATTCAGTCGGCGCGAATATTGCGCTCGGAAGCGAGTTTTTTCCAGCGCGCCACGTCAGCCGTCACGCGGGTCGCGAAGGCCTCGGGCGTGCTCGGGGCCGGGTCGCAGGCCAGCGTGGCCAGTTTGGCCTTCACATCCGGATGCTCCAGTGCCTGGTTAACCAGGGCATTGATGCGTGTGACCACTGCCTTGGGTGTGCCCGCCGGCGCCAGCACACCAAACCAGGCCAGGGTGTCAAAGCCGGGCAGGGTTTCAGACATGGCCGGCACATCAGGCAGGCTGTGATGGCGTTTGGGTGTGGTGACCGCCAGAGCCTGTACTTTGCCCGACTTGATCAGCGCCGACCAGGGCGGCAGATTGCCGACCATCACCTGCGATTCGTCGGCCATCAAAGCGTTGACAGCCGGGGCTGAACCTTTGTATGGGATGTGGGCCATGTCAATGCCTGCCATGCTTTTGAAGAGTTCAGCGGACATGTGGGCGGAGCTGCCAACGCCACCTGAGGCGTAGTTCAGTTTGCCGGGGTTGGCTTTGGCGTAGGCCAGAAACTCGGCCATGGTTTTGACCTTCACCGACGGGTTGACCACCATCACGTTGGGCGTGGTGCAAATCAAGGCGACGGGTACGAAGTCTTTGACTACGTCGTAGTTGAGCTTGGTGTAGATGCCGGCATTGACACCGTGCGAGCCGGCATTGCCGACGATCATGGTGTAGCCGTCAGGCGCAGACTTGGCGGTGAACTCCGAACCCAGGACGCCGCCTGCGCCCGGTTTGTTTTCGATGAAAACGATTTGTCCGATCTCACGTGAAAGGCGGTCCGCGATCATGCGGCCCATGGCATCAGAGCCGTCGCCCGGGGTGCTGGGCACGATCCAGCGGATCGGTTTGGAGGGGTAGTTTTGCGCGCCGGCCAGCGGGCTGACCAGTGCGCAGACCAAGGCCGCAAGGATGCTGAATTTCATGGAGTTGACCGTTTAAATGCCGTTGTTTTGAACTACGCCTGGCAGCGATATGGCGCCAAGCTTTGCCATTTATTTTGACAGGCCCGGGGAAGATCACTGCTATCGAAAACCCGAGCCCGGGTCACTGACTAAAGTGAATGCGGTGGCTGTTTCAAGGGCCGGGCAGCAGCTGCCTGAGTTTCAACAAGCCGGTCGACATCGCTGTCCCCACAATGATGACCGCAGCGCAAATCAGCATCCAGGGCGTCACGGTCTCACCTAAAAACAGCAGGCCGTAAAGGACCGCAAATACCGGCACCAGATAGGTCACCGACAAAGCGCGCGCCGGGCCGGCGTTGCCAATGATTCTGAAGTACAGCACATAAGCCACGCCGGTGCACAAAATGCCGACCGCCAGCAACGCCAGCCAGGCGCTTGGGCCCGG
>CANIDW010000229.1 GCA_947466165.1 Comamonadaceae bacterium
ACATGCCGGCTTGCTGGCGCAGGACGGGCGCTACGCCCAGATGTGGGCCTTGCAGCAGCAAGGGCATGAAGAGGCCTGAGCCCTCATTTGAGCCGCCACTTGTGCCGTAATAATCAAGGCCATGGAAACCAAATGGTTGGAAGATTTCGTCAGCCTGGCTGAAACCCGCAGTTTCAGCCGCTCGGCGCAGTTGCGCCACGTCACGCAGCCGGCTTTTTCCAGGCGCATTCAGGCTTTGGAAGCCTGGGCCGGCACGGACCTGGTGGACCGCAGTTCTTACCCCACGCGGCTCACCCTGGCGGGTGAAACGCTTTACGCGCAGTCGCTGGACATGCTGCAAGGCCTGCAGTCAACGCGCGCCATGCTGCGCGGTCACACGGCGGCCGGGCAGGACGTGGTCGAGTTTGCGGTGCCGCACACCCTGGCCTTCACTTTCTTTCCGGCCTGGGTCAGCAGCCTGAGCGATAAATTCGGCCCGCTCAAAAGCCGGCTGATCGCGCTCAATGTGCATGACGCGGTGATGCGTCTGGTTGAAGGCAGCTGTGATTTGCTGATCGCCTACCACCATGACTCGCAGCCTTTTCAGCTGGACCCGGGCCGCTACGAGATGCTCACGCTGGGGCAGGAACTGCTGGCGCCCTATGTCAAACCTGCCGCCGATGGCAAGCCCCTTTATTCGCTGCCGGGGCAGGCCGGTCAGCCCTTGCCTTACCTGGGCTACGCGCCCGGCGCTTACCTGGGCCGTGTGGTGGACATGCTGCTCAAGCAGTCGAGCACCGCCATTCACCTGGACCGTGTTTACGAAACCGACATGGCCGAGGGCTTGAAGGCGATGGCACTTGAAGGCCATGGCATCGCTTTTTTACCGCTCAGCGCCGTCAAAAAAGAAGTGCGCGCCAAAAAGCTGGTCAGCGCCGGCGCCGGCCTGGACATGTTGATGGAAGTGCGCATTTACCGCGAGCGCCCCGGCGGCAAGGCCGCCCCCAAAAGTCTGGCGCAGGCCTTGTGGAACTACCTGCAAGCGCAGCCCGTGCCCAAGGCCGCCCAGCCCGCTCGCGTTCCCGCCCGACCCGGGCCGCGCTAGCAGCGCTGTTTTTGGGACAATGGCCGCATGAGCACTGACACCCGAACCCAACACCTCACCATCACCCGCCCCGACGACTGGCATTTGCATGTGCGCGACGGCGACGCGTTGGCCACCGTGGTGCCGCACACGGCCGCCCAGTTTGGCCGGGCCATCATCATGCCCAACCTGCGCCCGCCTGTGACCACGGCTGCCCAGGCGCTGGCTTACAAGGCGCGCATCCAGGCGGCGGTGCCGGCGAGTGTGAGTTTTGAGCCCTTGATGACGCTGTACCTGACCGACAACCTGCCGGCCGACGAGATCCGCCGCGCCAAAGACGCCGGCGTGGTGGCCGCCAAGCTGTATCCGGCGGGCGCCACCACCAACAGCGACGCCGGCGTGACCGACCTGCGCAAGACCTACGCCACGCTCGAAGCCATGCAAAAAGCCGGCATGCTGCTGCTGGTGCACGGCGAAGTCACCAGCCCCGAGATTGACCTGTTTGACCGCGAAGCGGCGTTCATCGACCAGCAGCTGATACCGCTGCGCCGCGATTTCCCCGAGCTGAAAATCGTTTTTGAGCACATCACCACGCTGGAGGCTGCGCAGTACGTTCTGGCTGCAGACCGCTTCACCGGCGCCACCATCACGGCGCACCACCTGCTGTACAACCGCAACGTGATTTTCACCGGCGGCATCCGCCCGCATTACTACTGCCTGCCCGTGCTCAAACGCGAAAAGCACAGGCTGGCGCTGGTCCAGGCGGCCACCGGCGGCAACCCGCGGTTTTTCCTGGGCACCGACAGCGCGCCGCACCCGGCGCACCTCAAGGAACACGCCAGCGGTTGCGCCGGTTGCTACACCGCGCATGCCGCCATGGAGCTGTACGCTGAAGCCTTTGACGCGGCCGGCGCGCTGGGCCAGCTCGAAGCCTTTGCCAGCTTCAACGGCGCCGATTTTTACGGCTTGCCGCGCAACACCGGCACGCTCACGCTCCAGCGCCAAAGCTGGACGCCGCCTGAGAGCTTTGCCTTTGGCGGGGCTGAACTCAAGCCGCTGCGCTCCGGCGAAGCGCTGGCCTGGAAAGTTGAGACGCCGGTGTGAGCGTCCTGGGCCAGGCGCTTGACTGGCAGCAGCCCTGGCTGGCACCCTGGCGCGCCGAAGCGGCCACTGTAGACGCGATGCTGGCAGCTGGCGCCACGGTCGCTGAGCTGCTCAATGCTTTGCACCGGCAGTCGGCGTCAGGCGCTGTTTCGCTACCTTGGATGCCTGACTTTGTGCCCCAGGCAGCTTTGCCGGCGGACCAGGCTTACGAACAATTTATTTTTGACACGCGCCAGGTGCCCACCCGCGACAACCTGCACGACTTGTTCAATGGCCTGTGCTGGCTGCGATTTCCCGAAACCAAGCGCTGCCTCAACGCATTGCAGGCGGCGCAAATTGCGCGCTCTGGCGTGCAGCCGCTGCGCGGTGCGGTGCGAGACGCGCTGACCGTGTTTGACGAAAACGCCGCCTTGTTCAGCGCGCCGCAGCCTCTGTGGGAGGCGCTGCAGGCCCGCCAGTGGGATAGGCTCTTTGTGGAGCTGCGACCGCTCTGGCGCCAGGCCAGGTTGGTGCTGTTCGGCCACGCTTTGCTGGAGAAATTGACCAACCCGCGCAAGTCGATCACCGCCCATGTGTACCGTGCACCGGCCCCCGCCGGTGAGATGCACGCGCTGGACCAATGGGCCGCCGGCGCGCTGCGTCAAGCTGACTTGACAGTGAAAATTTTTTTACCCCTGCCGGTTTTAGGTGTTCCGGGATGGTGGGCGCAAAACGAAGTGCTTTCTTTTTATGATGATCAACTGGTTTTTCGTCCGGCCCCGACCGCTTGATATCGCGGGTTTAATCCCCATCTGGACGGTTGTCAGTTATTTTTGCAACAAGCACAACTCACGAAAGTGATCATTTTTATGAAACGCATCTTTTTGTTTGTCATGACCAACCTGGCCATCGTCGTGGTGCTGGGCATCGTTGCGAACGTGCTGGGTGTGAACCGCTTTTTGACCGCCAACGGCCTGGACCTGACGGCGCTGCTCGGATTTGCACTGCTCATGGGTTTTGGCGGCGCATTCATCTCGCTCTTGATCAGCAAGCCGGTGGCCAAGTGGAGCTCGGGCGTGCGCGTGATCAACCAGCCGCAAAACGCTGACGAAGCCTGGATCGTCGAAGTCGTCAGCCGCCTGGCCCAAAAAGCCGGCATCGGCATGCCCGAAGTCGGTATTTTTGAGGGCGAGCCCAATGCGTTTGCCACGGGCGCTTTCAAGAATTCGGCGCTGGTGGCGGTGTCTACCGGTTTGCTGCAAGGCATGACCAAGGAAGAAATCGAGGCTGTGATCGGCCACGAAATCGCGCACATCGCCAACGGCGACATGGTCACCATGACCTTGATTCAGGGTGTGATGAACACCTTTGTGGTGTTCATCAGCCGGGTGGTGGGTTATGCCGTTGACAGCTTTTTGCGCAAGGGGGACTCGCAGAGTTCCGGCCCCGGCATTGGTTATTACGTCACGACCATCGTGATGGACATCGTGCTGGGATTTGCCGCGGCGATGGTCGTGGCCTGGTTCTCACGCCATCGCGAGTTTCGCGCTGATGCGGGTGCGGCGCAGTTGCTGGGCCGCAAGCAGCCCATGATCAACGCGCTGGCCCGACTGGGCGGTATGGTGCCCGGCGAGTTGCCCAAGTCGGTGGCGGCCTTGGGCATTGCCGGAGGTGTGGGCGCTTTGTTTGCCACGCACCCGCCGATTGAAGAGCGGATTGCGGCTTTGCAGAACACCTGACGCTGTCTGTTCTTCGCTTGCTTGAAAAGGCTGCATTTGGGTGGCCTTTTTCTTGGATGCCTGGTTTTGTGCGCGGGGTGGTCTGGTGCT
>CANIDW010000230.1 GCA_947466165.1 Comamonadaceae bacterium
TCGGTCATGTCGCTCAAAAAGACCGGCATCAAAACCCCGGCCGACCTGAACGGCAAAAAACTCGGCGCCCCCGGCTTTGACGCCGGCCGCCGTGCCTTCCCGATTTTTGCCAAGGCCAACAACATCCCCGGTGTGCAGTGGATCTCCATGGACCCACCGCTGCGCGAAACCATGCTGGCCCGCGGTGACGTGGACGCCATCACCGGCTTTACCTTCACCTCGCTGCTCAACCTGGAAGCGCGTGGCGTCAAAGCTGAAGACGTCGCCATCCTGCCCTACGCAGACTTCGGCGTGAAGATGTACGGCAACGTCGTCATCGTGTCGCCCAAGATGATCAAAGAAAACCCGGCCGCCATCAAGTCGTTCTTGAAAGCCTTTGCCAAAGGCGCCAAAGATGTCATGGCCAATCCGGCTGCCGCCATCAACGACGTCAAGGCACGTGACGGCATCTTGAACGTGCCCCTCGAAACACGCCGCCTGCAGCTCGCCATTGACACCGTCATCAACAGCCCCGACGCCCGCGCCGAAGGCTTTGGCCAGCTCAAAGGCCCGCGCCTGGCGCTGATGGCATCGCAAGTGTCTGACGCTTTTGGCACCAAGACCCGCGTCAACCCCGACGCCGTCTGGAACGGCAGCTTTTTGCCCACCGCGGCGGAGCTGAACGTGCTGCCAGCCAAGCGCTGAACCGGCCGGCCTGACTTGGCTTGACTCCCTGGGCCGGCATTCTTTTCAAAGAGTGCCGGCCCTTTTTTACGAAAAAACCACCTTGACTTCACCCCACACACCCGCCAGCTTTGTTGAGTTTCAAGACGTCTGGCTTGCCTACAACGACGAGTTGCTGGCGCAGCAAAACTTCGCGGTTGAAGCCATTGACCTGCAAGTGCGACAGGGCGAGTTCATCGCCATCGTCGGGCCGTCGGGCTGCGGCAAGTCCACCTTCATGAAGCTCACCACCGGGCTGAAGATGCCGTCCAAAGGCCGAATCACCATTGACGGCGCGCCCGTCACCGGCCCCTTGAAGATTTCGGGCATGGCTTTTCAGGCCCCTTCACTGCTGCCTTGGCGCACCACGGTAGACAACGTGCTGCTGCCGCTGGAGATCGTCGAGCCCTACCGCAGCAACTTCAAAGCCAAGCGCGCTGAGTACGAAGAGCGCGCCCGCAAGCTGCTGCAAAAAGTCGGCCTGGCCGGCTATGAAGACAAGTTTCCATGGCAACTGTCAGGCGGCATGCAGCAGCGCGTGAGCATTTGCCGCGCGCTCATACACGAACCCAAAATGCTGCTACTCGACGAGCCCTTCGGCGCGCTTGATGCGTTTACCCGTGAAGAGCTGTGGTGCATCTTGCGCGACCTCTGGACCGAGCAGCGTTTCAACGTCATTTTGGTCACGCATGATTTGCGCGAGTCGGTGTTTTTGGCTGACACCGTGTATGTCATGAGCAAGAGCCCGGGGCGCTTTGTGGTCAAACGCGAGATCGACCTGCCGCGTCCGCGCGACCTGGAGGTGACCTACTCCAAAGAGTTCTCAGACATCGTTCACGAGTTGCGCGGCCACATTGGCGCTATCCGCAACACCGGCGTGGCCCAAGCCGCCGCCGCGCAAGCCACAGCAGACAAGGCAGGTGCCGTATGAGTTCCAAACAATTTGAGCGCTGGTCGCCACTGGTCTTGCTCTTGGTGCTGGTGGCGCTGTGGCAAGGCGTGTGCGTGCTGTTCGCTATTCCAGAGTTCATCTTCCCGGCGCCCACGCAAATTGCGCAGGCCATGAGCGAGTTCTCCGGCCCGATTGCAGAAGCCGCCTGGAAAACCTTCTGGGTCACCATGGTCGGCTTTGGCATATCCATCGTGGTTGGCGTGCTGCTGGGCTTTCTGGTCGGTTCTTCGCGCCTGGCCTACGCGGCGGTTTACCCGCTGCTGGTGGCTTTCAACGCCGTGCCCAAAGCCGCCATCGTGCCCATCCTGATCGTCTGGTTCGGCATCGGTGTCGGCCCCGGCATTTTGACGGCCTTTCTCATTTCGTTTTTCCCCATCACCGTCAATATGGCCACCGGCCTGGCGACGCTGGAGCCCGAACTCGAAGACGTGCTGCGCGTGCTGGGCGCCAAACGCATGGACGTGCTGATGAAAGTCGGTCTGCCCCGCTCCATGCCCTTCTTTTACGGCTCGCTCAAGATCTCCATCACCCTGGCCTTTGTGGGCACCGTGCTGGCCGAAATGACGGCCGGCGACTCCGGCATCGGCTACCTCATGCAAAGCGCAGGCTCCCAGCAACGCCTGGCCCTGGCCTTCGCCGGCCTGGTCGTCATCGGCGCCATGGCCATGCTGATGTATGAGCTGTTCAGCGCAGTCGAAAAACACACGACGGCCTGGGCGCACCGGGGTTCGCAGGGGCATTGAGGGCGGATGCAAGCCCAGTTCGACTTGAACAGTATTAGTCTAGAAATTAAAGTCCGCCAGTAATCCTATTTCACAGCACTGATATTTAATTCGTTCAAATTTTCAATATGACTGAAACGAACTCCAAAATACGCCGGCAAACTGACAGCCCCGCTGCGAAGCTTTTTGTGGTCACTGTGCAATTCAGAATCAAACCAGACCATTACTCTGAATTCATAAAAGAAATGCTCGAGAACGCAAGCCAGTCAAGGCGGCTCGAACCAGGCTGCTTAGCATTCGACGTTTGCGAAGATCCTGCACGATCATCTCAAGTCTTTCTCTACGAGGTTTACCAGAATGCCGCCGCCTTTGAGCAACACAAGAAGGAGACCCATTTTCTGAGCTTTGACCAAAAGGTTTCGGCATGGGTAATGGAAAAAAAAGTAACTGTCCTCAGCCTGATAGACCGCTAAGGCACGCCCCGAACAGATCGACAAAGACCAGGCGATCCAAGCGGCTCAGATTACCTAGCGCCTCAGACCTTCAAGCTTTTCTTATCCAATCCAGACTCCAGCTCAAGGGACCAAGACAACAAGCTTTTTGTAAGATTAGCATCCCGATATGCACTGAAAAGCATTGGCAGGGGCGGCTTAATACCCAGGCACAGGATGCGCCTATTTAATTGTCTCGCGATATATTCGCTCATAAGTCTGAGAGCGGATGCTAAAAGCGGAGTCATAAGGACGACTCGTTGGAACCGACAGCCACAGGCGCAAAAGCAACCGCGGTCGCTGCGGGTCATCCTCGAAGGCAGTACGCGAGTGCAAGTTCGTGTAGTTGTGCCAGAGAAGCATCTCACCGGGTTGCAACAAAAAGCGTAGCGCAATGTCGTCGCGGTTAGCGATTTCGTCAAACACATCGAGCGCTTCCGCGAGATCGGCGGGCAACGGCTCCCCCAGGGCGACGGCCGCGTTCTTCATGTGCGCCGGCTCGTAAGTACAGCTGACTACTCCGTCAACTACAGAAAAGACAGGGATTGGATCGGCGGTGACAGGCATGCTCGAAAACCGACCTTCTTCGCTGGCGAAACGATAGCCACGATAAAGCGGTGCTAACAGGTCTGGCCGCGTTGCGAGCAGTTCATTGTGGACCGCAAGGCTACTGGCCAGGCCGCTGAGGCCCCCTGATTTTGCGGCGCGCACGCACATCAGGCCAACGACCTCGTACGAATCAGTGTGCATGTGCAGATCTCGCGGGCTTCGATAGCCGCGCTTGACCTTGTCGGTTAGATTGTTTTCAACGCGAGCGAGCCGGTCGCCCAACGCGCTCTGCACAGCACCAGTACCCAGGTGTGTTCCCAGACCCCAGTAGATTCGCTCAAACTGCTCTTCGGTGTAGCGCGCACTAGTTAAACCGGAAACGATGACGACACCACGGCCAGACATGATCCGGAAACGGATGTCATCTGCCAAAGTATTGATGACCGGGTGGTCAAAGTCGGCACGCTTGACATCCTGCGGGCGCAAACTACCCGTGCGATCAAGCAGCTCATCCATCGCTGACAGATGCGATTCATCCAA
>CANIDW010000231.1 GCA_947466165.1 Comamonadaceae bacterium
CGTGACAGCATGTCGATCTCGCCGGACTGCAGGGCCGTAAAGCGTTGCTGGGCGTTCAGGGGAACGTACTTGACCTTGCTGGCGTCGCTCAGAACGGCGGCGGCAACGGCTTTGCACATGTCAACGTCCAGGCCGGACCAGTTGCCGCTGGAGTCAGCAGCAGAAAAGCCAGCCAGGCCGGTGTTGACACCGCAGACCACTTGGCCGCGTGCCTTGACGGCGTCTAAAGTTTTGCCAGCGTGGGCAGGAAGTGCGGCGGCCAAGGCTAAGCCGGCGGCAGCCAGAGCCAGCAGGCCCCGTTTTTGAGTGAAGTTGAACAAGTTGATCTCCAGTAGATGACATGAAGCGAATTAGCCAGCACGATGTGTGCCAGTGGCGGAATGCTAACTCAGCGGCAACCCGATTGCGGGGCGAGAAATGGTGTTTGTCCTAGGACAAACCCTTGTTGCCCGAGCCGCATGCTTTTTTTGCATAAAGTTATGTTGAGGCTTCCCATGGCGGCGTTGTGCGCCGTGCCAACAATCCGGGCAAATCAGGCTAAAGCGGTGCAGACGCGAATGACTTCGGCACCATAGGCGTGCAGTTTCTTGCTGCCCATGCCGCTGATGCCTTCCAGGTCGGCCAGGTTCTGCGGCGCTTTGTCGGCAATCGCGCGCAAGGTGGCATCGTGAAAAATCACAAAGGCCGGCAGGTTGTGCTCGCGCGCGACTTCGGCTCGCCAGGCCTTGAGCCGGCCCAGGCGCTCCAGCGCACCGGCGTTCAGGCTGGCCTCGGCCATGCCCTTGACGGAAGTCTTGGTCGGTTTGCTGCTGCGTTTTTTGCGGCCGGCACCGGGAGCTTGCTCGCGCAGCATCAGCGAGACCTCGCCGCGCAAAACGGCGCGCGCGTCAGGCAGCAGCTCCAGCGTGCTGAAAGCTTCGCTGTCCACGCGCACCATGTTTTTGGCAATCAGCTGGCGCAGCACGCCGCGCCACTGCGCTTCAGCCAGGTCGGCGCCTATGCCGAAGGTACTGAGCTTGTCGTGCGCGTACTGCGCCACTTTGTCGGTGGCTTTGCCGCGCAAAATGTCCATGATGTGACCTGCGCCAAAGCTGATGCCGCTGGCCTGCTGCACCCGGTAAATGCAGCTGAGCATCTTGCGCGCCGCGTCGGTGGCGTCCCACACCGCCGGCGGGTTCAGGCAGTTGTCGCAGTTCATGCAGGGCTGGCTGTCTTCGCCAAAGTAGCGCAGCAGGCTCACGCGCCGGCAGTGCGTGTCTTCGGCCAGCGTCAGCAGTGCGTCAAGCTTGCCGCGCATGACCTGCTTGAACTCCTCGCTAGCGACTTCGCTGGTGTCTATCATGCGGCGCTGGTTGACCACGTCCTGCAGGCCGTAAACCATCCAGGCATTGGCCGGCAGGCCGTCGCGGCCGGCACGACCGGTTTCCTGGTAATAGCCTTCAATGTTTTTGGGCATGTCCAGGTGTGCCACAAAGCGCACGTCGGGCTTGTCGATGCCCATGCCAAAAGCGATGGTGGCCACCATGATCATGCCGTCGTCGCGCAGAAAGCGGTCTTGCCGCTGCTGGCGCACCGAGGCGTCCAGGCCCGCGTGGTAGGCCATGGCTTTGAGGCCGGCGTCTTGCAGCATGTCGGCAATTTCTTCGACCCGCTTGCGCGACTGGCAGTAGACGATGCCGGCCTCGCCGGCATGCTCGGTTTCGATGAAGCGCAGCAGCTGGCGCGTCGGGTCGGTTTTTTCGACGATGCTGTAGCGGATGTTGGGCCGGTCAAAGCTGCTGATGAATTCGCGCGCGTCTTCAAGCTTGAGCCGCTCGACCATGTCCTGGCGCGTCAGCGCGTCGGCCGTGGCAGTCAGCGCCATGCGCGGCACGTCAGGAAAGCTTTCGTGCAGCAGGCTGAGCGAGCGGTATTCGGGTCTGAAGTCGTGGCCCCACTGGCTCACGCAATGCGCCTCGTCAATCGCAAACAGGCTGAGCAGGCCGCGCTCGTGCAGCGAGCTCAGCAAGCCCTTCATGCGCGGCGTGTTGATGCGCTCGGGCGCGGCATACAGCAGCGTCAGCTCATTGCGCAGCAGCTGCTTTTCGAGTGCGCTGCTTTCTTCTTGTGTTTGTGTGGAGTTCAGAAACGCTGCCGACACACCGGCCTCGTGCAGCGCGCCCACCTGGTCGTGCATCAGCGCGATCAGCGGCGAAATCACGATGGTCACCCCGTGGCCGGCCTGCTGGCGCGCAATGGCGGGAATCTGGTAACACAGCGACTTGCCGCCGCCGGTGGGCATCAAGACCAGCGCGTCGCCGCCGGCCACAGCATGGTTGACGATAGCCTCCTGCGGGCCGCGAAAGCTGTTGTAGCCGAAGACCTCACCCAGAATGTCCAGCGGCGAAGCCGGCGCCCCAGCACTCACATTTGTTCCCAGGGCAGGCCTTCAAAGCGCCAGCCCGACAGTGTGGAGCGGCGGAACTGCGCATCGAGCTCGCCTTCAAAGCCGTGCACCACATGGGCCACGTTGGCAAAGCCGGCGTCTTCAAGCGCTTTGCCTGCATCCAGCGTGCGCTGGCCGGAGCGGCAGATCAGCAGCACCGGCTGCGTTTTGTCTTGCGCCTCGCGCGCCACGGCGGCCGCAAAAGCTGCCGGGTCGGCTTGCAGCTCAGGGTATTCATACCAGGGCACATTGACCACGCCGGGCGGTCGCCCCACGTAGAGCGACTCAATTTCCATGCGCACATCCACAAACAAAACATCGGGCTGGCTTTGCACATATTGCCAAGCTTCTTGAGGCTGCAGGTTTTTCATCGCTTAAAGGGCACCAGGGCGGTTCACACAAAGCACCTATTGTCAGGCTAAAGAAGCCTTGTTTGCCGGCCCCTTGCAGCCCGGCCATCCTACAATTGCGCCATGCCTTCACCCTCTTACACCCGCGGCCAGGCCCTGCCCGCCTTGCTGCAGCAGCGCATCGCCATCCTCGACGGCGCCATGGGCACCATGATCCAGCGCTTCAAACTCAATGAAGCGCAGTACCGCGGCGAGCGTTTCAAGGACTTTCACAAAGACGTCAAAGGCAATAACGAGCTGCTCAGCCTCACGCGGCCCGACGTGATTCAGGACATTCACGAAGGCTACCTGGCCGCCGGCGCGGATTTGATAGAAACCAACACCTTTGGCGCCACCACCGTGGCCCAGGCCGACTACGACATGGCCAGCCTGGCGGTCGAGATGAACTACGAATCCGCCCGCATCGCCCGCGCTGCATGCGACAAGTTCTCCACGCCAGACAAACCTCGCTTCGTGGTCGGCGCCCTGGGCCCCACGCCCAAAACCGCCAGCATCAGCCCCGACGTCAACGACCCTGGCGCGCGCAACACCAGTTTTGAAGAGCTGCGCCAAGCCTATTACGAGCAGACCGAAGCACTGGTTAAGGGTGGCAGCGACGTGCTGCTGGTCGAAACCGTTTTTGACACGCTCAACGCCAAGGCCGCGCTGTTTGCCATTGACGAGTACTTTGACAACTCGGGCGAGCGCCTGCCGCTCATCATCAGCGGCACCGTCACAGACGCCTCCGGCCGCATTTTGAGCGGGCAAACGGTGACGGCTTTCTGGCACAGCGTGCGCCATGCGCAACCGCTGGCCATCGGCCTGAACTGCGCATTGGGCGCCACGCTCATGCGCCCCTACATTCAGGAGCTCGCCCGCGTGGCCGGCGACACCTTCATCAGCTGCTACCCCAACGCCGGCCTGCCCAACCCCATGAGCGAGACCGGCTTTGACGAAACCCCCGACGTCACCAGCCGCCTGCTGCGCGAGTTCGCCGCCGAAGGCCTGGTCAACATCGTCGGCGGCTGCTGCGGCACCACCCCGGAGCACATAGGCGCCATCCACCAGGCCGTTGCCCCGCTGGGCCCGCGGGCCCTGAGTGCCGGGGTGTTTTACAAAGAAGCGGCTTGA
>CANIDW010000232.1 GCA_947466165.1 Comamonadaceae bacterium
ATACGGACGCGGTACAGCGATGAAGGGTTTGGCATGGTGGAACTTGTCAATGGGCGTCAACGCGGAGCATGGCGCTAAAAAATTAGCAGTGAAGTTGATCCGGGCGCGACCGGGTCATCAATGGGGCTGCATTCAAGAGGGCGCGCACATAAATTTAATTTTCGATAAACTTATTCCGATAAATATACCAAGCAATCTTTATTTAGCGTAAACCATAGGAATCACCATGAAAGTATTTATTCTTGCGGCTGCTGCCGCTGCCTTGTTGACCCTGGCCATGCCAGCCAGCGCGCAGTTTGCCAAACCCGAAGACGCCATCAAATACCGGCAAAGCGCCTTATTTGTGATGGGCCAACATTTTGGCCGCGTCGGGGCTATGGCTACAGGCCGCGCACCATTTGATGCCAAAGTGGCGGTTGACAATGCCGAGGTGATTGCCAGCATGGCCAAGCTGCCTTGGGCGGCATTCGGCCCGGGCACAGACAAGGGCGCTACCACCAAGGCCAATCCTGAAATTTGGACTGAGCAGGCCAAGTTCAAAGAGGCCAGTGAGAAACTGATCGCTGAAAGCACCAAACTGGCTGCAGCCGCCAAAACCGGCAACCTGGACGCTGTCAAAACAGCATTCAATGCCACCGCTGCCAGTTGCAAAGCCTGTCACGACGTGTACCGCGGCCGCTAAAACTTGATAAAGGAGCCCGCGCTAGCGGCTCGCACTGCTGTGCTTTAAGACTGAGCCAGCAGCTTCTCAATCAAGAGATGGAGTGCGGCGAAATCCGGCTCGCCGACGTACTGCTTGACAATTTCCCCGCGTTTATTCACGAGGTAAGTGGTGGGTGTGAGCTTGACATCGCCCCAGGCTTTGGCAACTTCGCCGGTGTTGTCAATGATCACTTTGAAAGGCAGTCGGCGCGTCTCGGTGTAGTTAACGACATAGCTGGGCGGGTCATAGCTCATGGCCACAGCCAGCGTGTCGTAACCCTGAGCGGCATATTTTTGATGTGTGCTGATCAACTTGGGCATTTCAGCCACGCAGGTCACACAGCTGGTCGCCCAGAAATTCACCAGCACGACCTTGCCCTTGAAGTCGGCCGTGGTTTTTTTGCTGCCGTCGAGCAGCACAAAAGTTGATTCAGGCGCAGCTTGCGCATTAGTGCAAGCTTGCAAGCCAGCCGCCAGGGCCGCAAGCATCACCAGCCCCAAGGTCCAGCGAAGCAAGCCGGGAAAGCCACTGCGGTGGCGCGCGTCGTTGGCGTTCATGCAGCGCAGTCTAGCAAGATGCGGGTCAGCTCTGCCGGGGCGCTGATCATCGGATCATGGCCGGTGGCCATCTCAAGCACCTGTGCGTCACGCGCCCAGGCGCCGCCCCAAAAGGCGGGGTCTTTCACGCGCAGCCGGCTGGGCTCAATCGTTGCCAGTGCAGGTGCTGTGCAATTAATGAAAGTACGGGGCGTTGCGGCTACACGCAGTACATCAAAATCCAGAGGCATCCGGTAGGTGTGGCCGGGGTGTGGTGTTTGCCGGCGCAGCACCCAGGCGTGATCGGCGTCATGCAGGCCGAAGACGGCCGGGTCTGGCGGCGGAAAACTGAAATTCGCACACGCCGCCGCCGCATCCAGTCGTTGCGTTTGGGTCGCTTTGGCTTGTGTGCTGCTCCAGCTCTCGCCGGGTTTGGGCACCACAGCATCCACATAGACCAGGTGTTTGAGCCGTCCACCCATGCGGTCAGCGATGGCTGTGCCCAACATGCCGGCATAGGAGTGAACAGCGAGCACCACATCGCTCAACTCTTCGGCCTCTATCAGTTGGCGAATGTCCTCAATATGTGTTTCAAGCGTGATACTCGGCGACAGTAAATGCGCCCGCTCGCCCAGGCCGGTGAGTGTGATGGCATGTACGCGCTCGCCTTGCTGTTGCAGAGCGTGGCTCACACGCCGCCAGCACCAAGCACCGTGCCATGCGCCATGAACCAATACAAAGTTCGCCATCAGATCACCTGCTTGATTTTCAAGTCAGCCAATTGTTCTGCGGAGTAATGCAACACTTGGCTAAGAACCTCTTCTGTGTGTTGGCCCAGAAGGGGTGGGGGCATATCACTGCGAACAGGCGTGGCGCTGAGCTTGAGCGGGCTGGCCACCAGGCGCAGCTGGTCCTTGAGCGGATGCGGCCAGGATGTGACCATGGCGCGCGATTCGACCTGCGGGTCGGCAAACACTTCGCCCAGGTTGTTGATGGCGCCGCAAGGCACTTTGGCTGCTTCCAGTGCGGCAAGCCAGTCGGCCTTGCCGCGCGACTTCATCACCCGCTCGAGCTGTGGCACCAGTTGCGCGCGATTCAGCACCCGGTTGCTGTTCTTGGAAAACAAGGGATTGCTGGCGAGTTCCGGAACGCCCGCCACAGCGCAAAACTTGGCGTACTGCGAGTCGTTGCCCACCGCCAGAATCAGGTGGTCCTTTTCACCCGCTGCGTTGGGCGCCACTTCAAACACCTGGTAGGGCACGATGTTCTGGTGCGCATTCCCGACGCGGCCCGGCACCTTGCCGCTGACCAGGTAGTTAGCGCCCAGATTCGCCAACATGGCCACCTGGGTGTCCAGCAGCGCCATGTCGACCTGCTGGCCTTCGCCGGTTTTCTCGGCATGACGCAGGGCGGCGAGAATGCCGACCGTCGCGTACATGCCGGTCATCAGGTCGGCCACGGCCACACCGACTTTTTGCGGGCCGCCGCCCAGGTCATCGCGCTCGCCGGTCACACTCATCAACCCGCCCATACCCTGAATGGCGTAGTCGTAACCGGCGCGCTCGGCATACGGCCCGGTCTGGCCGAAACCGGTGACCGAGCAGTAAACGATGCGCGGATTGATGGCCTTCAAGCTGGCGTAGTCCAGGCCGTAGCGCGCCATGTCGCCGACCTTGAAGTTCTCGACAAATACATGGCAGTGCAGCGCCAGTTCGCGAATCAAGGCCTGGCCGGCCGGCTGCGCTATGTCACAGGTGACCGAGCGCTTGTTGCGGTTGGTGCCCAGGTAATAGGCGGCTTCGCGCGTTTCTGTGCCGCTGTTGTCATGCAAAAAGGGCGGGCCCCAGCTGCGGGTATCGTCACCGGCGCCGGGGCGCTCGATCTTGATGACATCGGCCCCCAGGTCGGCCAGGGTCTGTGTGCACCAGGGACCGGCGAGCACGCGTGAGAGGTCGAGGATGCGGATGCCTTCTAGTGAGTTCATGGTCGTCATTTTGCCCTCTGAGCGTTCAGACTGGGCCGCGCAGGGCTCAAAAATGCATTGCCTGTAAAGTTCAGGGCTAAATACAGACCCGGATCCGGTTCGCCACGGGCCGCCCATTTTTTTGTAACAAGTCCATTCATGCCATTTTTTCTTGCTTCTCGTGCGCTTGCGCCGGGCCTGTTGGTCTTGCTTGCCGGCTTGTTGACTGTCACAGCATGCAGCCCCACCCTCAACTGGCGTGAGGTGCGTTTGGATGCTGGCGTGAGCTTGCTGCTGCCCTGTAAGCCCGACAAGGCGCAAAAGCAGGTGCCCTTAGGACCGGAACCCACCACCTTGACCATGCTCGGTTGCGAAACCGGCGGCGCCACTTTTGCGGTGGCTGTGGCTGAGCTGCCGGATCCGGCCCAGGTGTCCGGCGTGCTGAGCCAGTGGCAGGCCATCACCTTGAAAAACATGAAAGCGGCGCCTTTGAGCGCGCCGCCTGCTTTGTTCAAGGTGGCGGGCGCCGATGCGAGCCCGGCGCCGGTGTGGCTGCAGGCCCAGGGCCAGCAAAATGATGGCAGCGCAGTGCACAGTCGCGCAGCTTACTTTGCCAAAGGCGCCCGGGTGGTTCAGGTCGTGATGTACGCACCCAAAATCAACCCGGATGCAGCGGATACCTTTTTCACCAGCCTGCGAATCGAATGATGCTGACCTAAGGCGCATGATCTGCCGCTGGAACA
>CANIDW010000233.1 GCA_947466165.1 Comamonadaceae bacterium
ACACCCTCTGCGCTCCCAGTACGAAGACTTCATGCGCCATGTTGACACGCACGGTGTCTTCAAGGCCGATCGCACCGGCACCGGCACCAAGAGTGTGTTCGGCTACCAGATGCGCTTTGACTTGAACGAAGGTTTTCCGCTGGTCACCACCAAAAAAGTTCACCTCAAATCCATCGTGCATGAACTGCTGTGGTTTTTGCAAGGCTCGAGCGACAACAACTGGCTCAAAGCGCGCGGCGTCAGCATCTGGGACGAATGGGCGCGCGAAGACGGTGACCTGGGCCCCGTGTACGGCGTGCAGTGGCGCAGCTGGCCCACGCCTGAAGGCGGACACATTGACCAGATCGCCGAAGTCATCAAGACGCTCAAGACCAACCCGGACTCGCGCCGCATCATCGTCAGCGCCTGGAACGTGGCCGACCTGTCCAAGATGGCGCTGATGCCCTGCCATGCGTTCTTTCAGTTTTATGTGGCGCCCTCTGATGTGCCCGGCCAACCCGGCAAGCTCAGCTGCCAGCTGTACCAGCGCAGTGCTGATATTTTTCTGGGCGTGCCCTTCAACATCGCCAGCTACGCGCTGCTCACGCACATGGTGGCGCAGCAATGCGGCCTGGCGGTGGGCGACTTCATCTGGACCGGCGGCGACTGCCACATTTACAGCAACCATCACGAGCAAGTGGCGCTGCAACTGAGCCGCACGCCCTTGCCCTACCCGACGCTGCACATCAAGCGCCAGCCGGCTTCTATATTTGACTACGAGTTCGAAGACTTTGAGTTTCTCGACTACCAGCACCACCCGGCCATCAAAGCGCCGGTGGCAGTCTGAGTTTGTCCTTGGTCATGCCCCGTATCAACCTGATCTTTGCCCGCGCCGCCAACGGCGTCATCGGCAAAGACAACACCATGCCCTGGCACCTGCCCGAAGACCTGGCGCACTTCAAGCGCCAGACGCAAGGCTGCCCGGTGGTCATGGGTCGCAAGACCTGGGACTCGCTGCCGCCGCGCTTTCGCCCGCTGCCGGGGCGCAGCAACATCGTCGTCACGCGCCAAAGCGACTGGCAAGCCGAAGGCGCGCTGCGCGCCGCCAGCCTGCCCGAGGCCCTGCGCCTGTGCGGTGATGTGCCCGACATCTGGGTCATAGGCGGCGCCGACATTTACCGCCAGGCCGAACCACTGGCCGTACGCGCAGAAGTCACCGAGATCGCGCAGGACTTTGAAGGTGACGCCTTTGCGCCCGTGCTGGGTGCGGCCTGGCAAGAGACCGCGCGAAGCGCGCAACTGGCGGCCAGTGGCTTGGCTTTTAGCTTTGTGACTTACCTCAAACACGGGGACTCAGCAGCGTGAAAATTGCCACCTGGAACGTCAACTCGCTGGCCGTGCGGCTGCCTCAGGTGCTCGACTGGCTGGCCGCCAACCCGGTTGAAGTGTTGTGTTTGCAAGAGCTCAAACTGACCGACGACAAATTTCCGCTGCAAGCCTTGCACGACGCCGGCTACGGCCACTGCGCGGTGTTCGGCCAGAAAACTTACAACGGCGTGGCCATCATCAGCCGCCTGCCGCTGCACGATGTCACTAAAAACATAGACGGTTTTGCCGACGAACAGTCGCGCGTGATCGCCGCCACCATAGAGACAGCGCAAGGCCCGTTGCGTCTGGTCAATGGCTATTTTGTGAACGGCCAGGCGCCGGACAGCGACAAGTTTGCCTACAAAATGCAGTGGCTGGACAGCCTGCGTGAGTGGCTGTTACGGGAGATCAAGCGCACGCCGCGCCTGGTGCTGGTGGGCGACTTCAACATCACTTTGGACGACCGCGACACGCATGACCCGCAGGGTCTGCGCGAGACGATTCACCACACCAGCCAGGAGCGCGAGCAGTTCAAGGCACTGCTGGATATAGGGCTGGTGGATGCCTTCCGGATGTTTGATCAGCCCGACAAAAGCTACTCATGGTGGGATTACCGCGAGTTTGCTTTCAGGCGCAACCGCGGGCTGCGCATTGACTATATTTTGGTGAGCGAGCCGCTCAAGCCCCTGGTGGCGGGCTGCGTCATTGACAAGCTGCCCCGCAAAAACGAACGCCCCAGCGACCACACTCCGGTGCTGGTGGAATTGGGCTGAAAGCCCGCCCTGGACATCCGCGCGAAGGCGGGGATGAATTCCTGCCTTCGCAGGAATGACGGAGTGGGGGCGCGAATGACGGGCTTATTCCAGGCCCAGCTCCTGGATCTTGCGGGTGATGGTGTTGCGGCCTATGCCCAACTTTTGAGCCGCCTCGATGCGGCGCCCGCGTGTGTTGACCAGGGCGGTCTGAATGAGCTTGGACTCAAAGCGGCGGGTGAGCACGTCCCAGACGTCGGTCTGTCCAGCCAGCAGCAAAGCCAGCGCCTCGGTTTCCAGGCCGCTTTCCCATCCGCTGGCCAAGCCTGGCACTGGCGAGGCGGCTGTCACGGGCAAAGAAAACAGCGCGTTGCTCAGAGCCTTGGGCATGAGAGCGTTTTCAATTGGCGCTGACGCCTGGTCAGCCACGGCCGTTGAACTTGTGTCGGTGGATGACAAGGCTGTGTGAACGGCAACAGGCGCAGCTTGCAGCACTTCGGGGGGCAAATCTTTGGCTTCTACAACCTGCGACGGTGCCATGACGGTAAGCCAGTGACAGATGTTTTCAAGCTGGCGCACATTGCCGGGAAAGTTAAAGGTGCTGAGCAGCTGCAGCGCCTGGTCTGTGATTCGCTTAGGTTCGACGCCCAGTTGCTTAGCGCTTTGCTGCAGAAAGTGGCGCGTCAGCATGAACACGTCTTCACGGCGCTCGCGCAGCGCGGGCAGCCGCAGGCGGATCACGTTGAGGCGGTGAAACAGGTCCTCGCGGAAGGCGCCGTCTTTGACGCGCTGCTCCAGGTCCTGGTGGGTGGCGGCGATGACGCGCACATTGGCTTTGACCGCGTTATGACCGCCCACGCGGTAAAAATGACCGTCGCTGAGCACGCGCAGCAAACGCGTTTGCAGATCAAAGGGCATGTCGCCGATTTCGTCTAAAAACAGCGTACCGCCGTCGGCTTGCTCAAAGCGGCCACGGCGCATGGTCTGGGCGCCCGTGAAGGCGCCGCGTTCGTGGCCGAAGAGTTCGGACTCCAGAAGGTCTTTCGGTATCGCTGCGGTATTGATGGCAATGAAGGGCCCGGCGGCGCGTTGCGAATGTTTGTGCAGTGCGCGCGCCACCAGCTCTTTGCCGGAGCCCGACTCACCGGTGATCATGACCGTGACCTGGCTCTGGCTGAGCCGGCCAATGGCACGAAACACGTCTTGCATGGCGGGCGCCTGGCCCAGCATTTCAGGCGTGTCGGAAAGCCCTTCTTCAGAGACCTCTTCGCGCTGGCTTTCTTCGACAGCGCGGCGAATCAGCTCGACAGCCTTGGGCAGGTCAAAGGGCTTGGGCAGGTATTCAAAAGCGCCGCCCTGAAAGGCCGAGACGGCGCTGTCCAGGTCAGAGAATGCCGTCATGATGATGACCGGCAGGCCCGGCAACTTTTCTTTGACGCTTTCGAGCAGGTCCAGCCCCGAGCCGCCAGGCATGCGAATGTCGCTGACCAGAATTTGCGGGCCATCTTCGTCCGTGGCAATGGCCAGCGCAGCCAGCACTTCGCGCGGATTGGTGAAGCTGCGGGTGGGCAGGCCTTCGCGCAGCAAGGCTTTTTCCAGAACGAACCGGATGGACTGGTCATCGTCAACGAGCCAAATCGGTTTCATACGGTGTTGTCCCTTGTTACTTGCTCAAAATGGATGGGACAGAGATCAAGGCAGAGGAATCAGGATCTTGAAGTCTGTACGGCCCGGCCCACTGTCGCACTCGATCAAACCGTGGTGTTGCTGAACGAAAGTTTGCGCCAACGTCAGCCCCAGCCCCGACCCGCCCTCCCTCCCTGGGACCAGGGGCTAGAA
>CANIDW010000234.1 GCA_947466165.1 Comamonadaceae bacterium
TGGCTGCCCGGGCATTCGGCGCCAAAGCGTACGCGGGCGCGCACCTGATTCAGCCAGCCATCCACCTGCGTCTCCAGCCCCTTGTGCGTGGCAAACGGAAACCACACTGCCGGCTGGTTGGTGAGCAGCTGCGGCATGGTTTTTTCAAGTGCTTCCACGCTGAACGCCTGGCTCACACCCAGAGCGGCCGGCGCGGCCTTGGGGCCGAGCCGGATGCCATCCCAGATTTCGCGCTCCAAGTCCTTGGGCCGGCAAAACAGCGTGCTCTTGCCCGAAGCCTCGATGGCCAGCCAGGCACCGGCTTCGCTGAAGCCGGTGAGGTAATAAAAGTAACTGTCGTGGCGATAGGGGAAATCGCTGTCGCGGTTGCGCGGCACTTCGGGCGCTGTGGGCAGCAAGGCCACGCCGCCACCGGCAGCTTTGAGGGCGCGCGCCACAGCGGCGCGGCGTTTTTCGTAAATACGGTTGTTGATCACGGCGTTTGTCCTGGGCTGTGTGAAAAATATCAAAAAATTAAGGTGCTGCCTGCGGCGCATTCAGTGCAGCCAGCCTTTCGGGCGTGCCCACATCGGTCCATGCGCCCGAATATAGCGCTGCGCTGACGCGCCCGCTTTGCATGGCGGTGCGCAACAGCGGCGCCAGCGCAGCTTTGTGGCCGGCCGGCGTGCCGGCAAACAGCGCAGGCCGGTACAGGCCCACCGTGCTGTAGGTGAACTGCTGCGGCGCCTGGTTCAGGGCCATGCCGCCGGCTGACAGGCCAAAGTCACCGCGCGGGTTGTGTTCCGGGTTGGGCACCAGGTAAATATGCGCCAGCGCTTTGGATGCGGCAAAGCGTGCACCGTCCGCAGCCGCAAATTCAAAGTCGGGCATGAACACATCACCGGCCAGCACCCAGAACGGTGTCTCGTCTTTCAGTTCCAGCAAAGGCAGCGCGGTGGCAATGCCGCCGGCGGTCTCCAGCGCGCCGCCATACAGCGCGCCTTCGTGCGAATAGCGGATCGACAAGCCCCAGGCGCTGCCGTCACCCAGCCGCGCGGCAAACTGCGCTTCAAGCCAAGCGGTGTTGATCACCACCTGGCGCACGCCGGCGCGGGCCAGCTTTTCCAGATGCCAGACGATCAGCGGCTTGCCTTGCACTTGCAGCAGGGGCTTGGGGCAGGTGTCTGTCAGCGGGCGCATGCGCTCGCCACGGCCGGCGGCCAGTATCAGCGCGTGGCCCACAGCGGGCGTGGCAAGGGGCAAAACAGGGGCGGGGCTCATGTTGGCGGATTATCGCGCCCGCACCCGCGCACCTGCGCACCATCTGCACGGTCCGGGCGTGTGGCCGCCCCTGTAAAATCAGTGCTTCTGCCGGGCCTGGCCCCGGCGCAGACTTCACCCCTCCCTTTCCCTGCGAACCTCACCCTGGACCCACACGCAAATGGCTGACAACTCCTCCCCTCTCATGGCCAACGCCATCCGTGCCCTGGCCATGGACGCCGTCCAGCAAGCCAACTCCGGCCACCCCGGCGCCCCCATGGGCATGGCCGACATGGCGGTGGCCTTGTGGGCGCGTCATTTGCAGCACAACCCGGCCAACCCGCATTGGCTGGACCGCGATCGTTTTGTGCTGTCCAACGGCCACGGTTCCATGCTGATTTACGCGCTGCTGCACCTGACGGGTTACGCGCTGCCCATGAAAGAGCTGAAAAACTTCCGCCAGCTGCACAGCAAAACGCCAGGCCACCCCGAAGTCGGCTACACCCCTGGCGTTGAGACCACCACCGGCCCGCTGGGCCAGGGCGTGACCAATGCCGTCGGCATGGCGCTGGCAGAAAAACTGCTCGCGCAAGAGTTCAACCGCCCCGGCCACGAGGTCGTCAACCACCACACCTATGTCTTCATGGGCGACGGTTGCCTGATGGAAGGCATCAGCCACGAAGCCGCCGCCCTGGCCGGCGCCTGGAAGCTCGGCAAGCTGATCGCGCTGTACGACGACAACGGCATCTCGATTGACGGCCAGGTCGCGCCCTGGTTCATAGACAACACCGCCCAGCGCTTTGCCGCCTACGGCTGGAGCGTCATCGGCCCGATCGACGGGCACAACGCTGACGCAGTCGATGCAGCGATTGCCCAAGCCAAAAGCGCCAGCGACAACAAGCCGACCCTGATCATTTGCAAAACGCACATTGGCAAAGGCTCACCGAACCGCGCCAACACCGCCAAAGCCCACGGCGAGCCTCTGGGCGCTGAAGAAATCAAGCTCACGCGCGAAGCCCTGGGTTGGCCGCACGCGCCTTTCGAGATGCCGCAAGACGCTTACGACGCCTGGGATGCCAAGGCCGCCGGCCAGGCGCGTGAAGCCGCCTGGAACGCCAAGTTCAGCGCGTACCAGACCGCCTTTCCGGCGCAAGCCGCCGAGCTGCTGCGCCGCATGAAGGGCGAGCTGCCCAAGTCGTTTTCGCAACTCGCCGTGGACACCGTGGTGGGCGCGCACACCAAGGCCGAAACCGTGGCCTCGCGCAAAGCCTCGCAGCTCGCCCTCGAAGCCTTCACTGCCGGCCTGCCCGAGCTGCTGGGCGGCTCGGCTGATTTGACCGGCTCCAACCTCACCAACACCAAGAGCACGCCCAACCTGCGCTTTGACGCGCAAGGCGCGGTGGTGCTGACCGAGACGGCCGACGGCCAGAAAATCGGCGGGCGCCACATCAACTACGGCGTGCGTGAATTCGGCATGGCCGCCATCATGAACGGCATCGCGCTGCACGGCGGCTACATTCCTTACGGCGGCACCTTCCTGACGTTTAGCGACTACAGCCGCAACGCCATCCGCATGGCTGCGCTCATGAAATTGCGCGTGGTGCATGTGTTCACGCACGACTCCATCGGTCTGGGAGAAGACGGCCCGACACACCAGTCGATCGAGCACGCCGCTTCGCTGCGCCTGATCCCCAACCTGGACGTCTGGCGTCCGGGCGACACCGCAGAAACCGCCGTGGCCTGGGCTGTGGCCCTGCAAAACAAAAACAAGCCCACGGCGCTCTTGCTCAGCCGCCAGAACCTGCCTTACGCGCCCAAAGACGACCTCGGCCAGATCAGCAAAGGCGCTTACGTGTTGGCCGAACCCGAAGAAGTCGGCTTGACAAAAAAAGCCCAGGCGGTGTTGATCGCCACCGGCTCTGAAGTGCAGCTCGCGCTCAAGGCTCAGGAGTTGCTGGCCAAAGAGTTCAAGATCGCCGTGCGCGTGGTCTCCATGCCCAGCACCACCACCTTTGACAAGCAAAAAGCCGCCTACAAAACCGAAGTGTTGCCGGAAGGCATTCCGCGCATCGCCGTGGAGATGGGTGTCACCGACGGCTGGTGGAAATACGGCTGCGCCGCGGTGGTCGGCATCGACAGCTACGGCGAGTCAGCCCCGGCGCCTGTGCTGTTCAAGCACTTCGGCTTCACGCCGGAAAACGTCGCCAACACCGTGCGCAAGGTTCTGTTCAGGAAATAAACCGAAGATGGCGCCCTGCGCACCATCCGCTAACCCCGCCAGATTCAACTTCAAGAAACCCAGCAAATGACCATCCAACTCGGTATCAACGGCTTCGGCCGCATCGGTCGCAATGTCTTGCGCGCCGCCGTGCAAAACTTTTCCGACATCCAGATCGTCGGCATCAACGACCTGCTCGAGCCCGAGTACCTGGCTTACATGTTGCAGTACGACTCGGTGCACGGCCGTTTCAAAGGCCAGATCTCGGTCGAGGGCAACACGCTCATCGTCAACGGCCACAAGATCCGCCTGACGCAAGAGCGTGACCCGGCGGCGCTCAAGTGGAACGAGATCGGCGCTGACATCGTGCTCGAATCCACGGGCCTGTTTCTGGACAAAGCCACGGCTGAAAAGCACCTGGCCGCCGGCGCCAGGAAAGTCATTCTCTCGGCCCCCAGCAAGGACGACACGCCCA
>CANIDW010000235.1 GCA_947466165.1 Comamonadaceae bacterium
CAGTTTGTCGTGTTGCCGGCTAGGCCCGGCGGTTCAAAAGCTGTGCGGCCAGCTGCATCAAAGCCTGACGATAGGCCGTGTCTGGCAAGATGCTGAGCGCATCGACCGCAATCTGCGCCTGCACTGCGGCAGTGGCCAGCGTGGCTTCCAGGGCGCCGGTGCGTTGGACAATGGCCAGAATGTCCGCCATTTTGCTGGTGTCACCTGTCTCGATGGCCAGTTGCAAGGTTTGGCGCTCCACCTCGGTGCCACGCTGCATGGCAATGATCAAGGGCAAAGTCACTTTGCCTTCGCGCAGATCATCCCCCAGGTTTTTACCCATTTCGGAGACTTCGCCGTCGTAATCGAGCACGTCATCAATCACCTGGAAAGCGGTTCCCAACGCCTGGCCATAGTCGGCGCAAGCTGCCTCCACCTCTGGAGAAGAATGGGCCAGCAAGGCGGCCAATCTGGCGCTGGCCTCAAACAATTTGGCGGTTTTAGAACGGATCACGCGCACATACTCGTCTTCGGACAAGCCGGCATCGTGCATATTCATCAGCTGCTGTACTTCCCCCTCGGCGATCACGTTGGTCGCTTCGGCCAGGGTGCGCATGATGCGCATGTCCCCCGCGTCAACCATCATCTGAAAAGCTCGGGAGTAGAGAAAATCACCCACCAAAACACTGGCCGGGTTACCAAAAGCCTCGTTGGCCGTTTCACGACCGCGCCGGAGTGTCGATTCATCGACCACATCGTCGTGCAGCAAGGTGGCCGTGTGTATGAACTCCACCACAGCGGCCAGATTGAATCGCTGCTCGCCCTTGTAGCCGAGCGCACCACACATCAGGAGCAGCAGGGCCGGACGCAGACGTTTGCCACCGGCGGCGACGATGTAGCGAGAAATTTGGCCGATCAAGGCCACTTCCGAGCTCAAGCGGCGCTCAATAACAGCGTCCATACCCCGCATGTCGTCGTCAATGAGGGCCAAAGCGGCTGCGGTGCTTGAAGAATGAAGAGACAAGGAGGTTCCAAGGCAGGTTTGGGATGATTATAGGAAGGCCCGGACAGTCGGGGCAGTCCCGGGCCGGCACAGCCCGCTCAGCAGGGGCCGAAAAACCAGCCCGAACAGGGGGGTCGACAAAGCCAAGGGACAGGGGTTATAATCGAGGGCTCTGCGGAAATCCGTCTGCAGAACTCAATAGACGAGGTCTTACATGTACGCGGTCATAAAAACCGGTGGCAAACAATACAAAGTTGCTACGGGTGAAAAAATTAAAGTAGAACAGATTGCTGCGGACGTAGGCCAAGAGATTGTTATCGACCAGGTATTGGCTGTCGGCACCGGCAGTGATATCAAGGTGGGTACGCCCTTGGTGTCCGGTGCAACAGTCACAGTCACGGTTCTTGCCCATGGTCGGCACGACAAAGTGCGCATCTTCAAAATGCGCCGTCGTAAGCACTACCAAAAGCGCCAGGGCCATCGGCAAAATTTCACTGAATTGCAAATCGGCAATATCGCCGGTTAAGCAAGACACCAGGAGTAACGGGAAATGGCACAGAAAAAAGGCGGCGGCTCTACGCGAAACGGGCGCGACTCGCAGCCCAAGATGTTGGGTGTCAAAAAATTTGGCGGCGAAGTGATCAACGCAGGCAGCATCATTGTTCGCCAGCGTGGCACCAAGTTCCATCCGGGCGCTAATGTCGGCATCGGCAAGGATCACACATTGTTTGCACTGGTTGACGGTCACGTGTCTTTCGCCGTCAAAGGTGCTTTGAACAAGCAAACCGTCAACGTGACACCGGCCTAAAGCGGTTCACTTCGATGGTATCGAAGCCCCGCCTGCCGGGGCTTTTTTGTTTCTGAATGCGCCTGTCCGGACCGTTCTTGATTTTGTAAACTCGTAACGCACGCCAGCAGCCTCCGGAAGATCGGGTAACTCACCATGAAATTTGTTGACGAAGCATACATAGACATCGCCGCGGGCGATGGTGGCAATGGCTGCGTCTCTTTTCGTCATGAGAAGTACAAAGAGTTCGGCGGCCCGAACGGCGGCGACGGTGGCCGGGGCGGGCATATTTATGCCGTGGCCGACATCAACCTGAACACTCTGGTTGATTTCCGCTTTTCCCGGCGGCATGACGCCCGCAACGGCGAGCACGGCAAAGGCTCGGACATGTTTGGCGCCAAGGGGGACGACATCATCCTGAAAATGCCAGTCGGCACCATCCTCACCGATGCTGAGTCGGGCGATATTTTGTTCGAACTGCTGGTGCCGGGTGAAGAAATATTGATAGCCAAAGGCGGCGATGGCGGCTTTGGCAACTTGCGCTTTAAGAGCTCGACCAACCGTGCACCGCGCACCAAAACACCGGGATGGCCCGGCGAGAAGAAAAGTCTGAAACTCGAATTGAAAGTACTCGCCGACGTTGGTCTGCTGGGCATGCCGAATGCCGGTAAGTCGACTTTCATTACGGCCGTCTCGAACGCCCGCCCTCGTATCGCGGACTATCCCTTCACCACGCTCCACCCTAATCTGGGCGTGGTGCGGGTTGGCCCCGAGCAAAGCTTTGTAGTTGCTGACCTGCCCGGTTTGATTGAAGGCGCCTCTGAAGGTGCCGGCCTCGGTCATCTGTTTTTGCGGCACTTGCAACGCACGCGATTGCTTTTGCACATTGTGGACATGGCGCCGTTTGACGACAGCATTGATCCGGTCAAGCAGGCCAAGGCCATCGTGGGCGAACTCAAAAAATACGATGAAGGTCTGTTCGACAAGCCGCGCTGGCTGGTCCTGAACAAACTGGACATGGTCGAGCCCGATAAGCGGGCCGCGCTCGTCAAGGATTTTGTCAAACGTTTCAAATTCAAAGGCCCGGTGTTCGAGATTTCTGCCCTCACACGCGAAGGCTGTGAGCAGCTCGTCAAAGCCATCTACCAGGACGTCAAATCGGTGCAAAAAAGCGAACAAGCCCCTGAAGAGATCGACCCGCGCTTTGCGCCTGCGCCCGTCGCGGGCCTGGACGACTGACCTGCTCAGAGCCTCATGACCACGACCACCACCACTTTGTCGCCCGTTTTAGTCAACGCCAGACGCATCGTCGTCAAGGTGGGCTCCAGCCTGGTCACGGACGAGGGGCGCGGCCTGGATGCAGAGGCCATTGGCCTGTGGTGCAGCCAACTGGCGCAACTGGTGCAAGACGGCCGCGAGGTCATCATGGTCAGCAGCGGTGCGATTGCCGAAGGCATGAAGCGGCTGGGCTGGGCATCGCGACCCAAAGCCATTCATGAACTCCAGGCCGCCGCTGCCGTGGGTCAGATGGGCTTGGTACAGGTTTACGAAAGCAAGCTGCGCGAGCGCGGCATCGGCAGCGCTCAAGTCTTGCTAACCCACGCCGACCTGGCCGATCGCGAACGTTACCTGAATGCCCGCTCCACGCTGCTGACGCTGATTCAGCTGGGGGTGGTGCCGGTGATCAATGAAAACGACACCGTCGTCAACGACGAGATCAAGTTCGGCGACAACGACACACTGGGCGCCTTGGTCGCCAACCTGGTGGAAGCCGACCTGCTCATCATCCTGACCGACCAAAAAGGCTTGTTCACAGCCGACCCGCGCAAAGACCCACTGGCCACGCTGGTTCAAGAGGCGCAAGCCGGCGACCCGGCCCTTGAAGCGATGGCCGGCGGCGCCGGCTCCAGCATCGGCAGGGGCGGCATGCTGACCAAAATTCTGGCCGCTAAACGGGCCGCCGGTTCGGGCGCCTCCACAGTCATTGCCTGGGGCCGCGAGCCCGACGCGCTGGTGCGCCTGTCGCGGGGAGAGGCCATTGGAACACTGCTGGTGGCGCAAACGGCCAAAAATCAAGCTCGCAAGCAATGGATAGCCGATCATCTGCAAATGCGCGGCTCGGTGATGGTCGATGCCGGCGCTGTGGTCAAGGTGCGCGACGAA
>CANIDW010000236.1 GCA_947466165.1 Comamonadaceae bacterium
ACCAGGCGAATGCCTTCAAGGGCCTGCTCAGGCGTGCAACCCATGGGCAGGTCGGCGCTGACCACCGCCATCTGGGCGTCAAAGTCGATGCCGGCGTCTTCGCTGGCCACGATCACGTCATCACACGGGCCGCAAAAGTCGTCGCTGCAGCCCTGGTGCATCAATGGGGCTGTATCCGGTGCCGCGGGCAGCTCAGCGCCACCGGCGCGCAGGAGCAGCTCGGAATGGTTCATGAAGGCAGCACCTTGGACCCACTGGTAGGCGCGTGGCAGCGGCGCCATGCAGCGCGAAGGCTCAAAGGGAAAGGCGTGGCGTGCCCGGCCCTGGTTCAGCGCGTCATACAAGTCTTGCAGCTGCGGCGACAGGAAGTTCCAGTCTTCGAGTACCTGTTGAAGCGTGCCGGCAACGCCGCTGGCGTAGTGTGCCGTGGCAAGGTCACGCGAGACCACCAGCAACTGACCGTCACGCGATCCGTCTTTGTAAGTGGCGAGTTTCATGGCATGTCTTTCAGGGGTGTTGGCATGGCCGCCCTTGGGTGCGACCTGTCAGGATGAACGTCACGGCGGCAATGAGCGCCTAGCGTTACGATAAGCGGCTTCTTTTGTCTTGCCAACTACTGGTAAATTCTAGTCCACTGCGCATGTTCGACCGACCGCTCACTCTCTTTAACGGCGCGCCGCGCCGCGCCTTGTGGCTGTTGGCCGCCCTGGTAAGTCTGGTGCACTGGTGGGTGCTGGCTGAAGGCCGCTGGGACTTGGGTCTGAACAACGCCACGCCCACACGGCCACCGGCTAAACTGGTTTTCAACACGCGACGTATTGAAGCCCCGGCCCCAACCGCCAGCAAACCAGCAGCACGGGTCATCCAGCCGGCGCGCTTGCGGGTGAAACCAGCCGCCACCAAGACCGCAGCGCCTGAGGCAAGCCCCTTGCCCGCCGAAGCCCCGTCCATCCTGGCCGCTGCGGCAGTGCTGCCGGAACCTGCTTTACCGCCTCCACCCGTAGCCCCGGCCGAAGCGTCGCCCGGCAAAACCGACTTGCAGCCACAGGCCCAGGCGCCCGCCGTGCCGGCAGAGCCGCTGCCCGCTGTTGCAGCCGCCCAGCCGGAGCCGGCCAAGGTGCCGCCCGCCCTCAGCATTCCCAGCTCGGTGCGACTCAAGTACAAACTGACCGGCCTGTCGCGCGGACTGAACTACCACGCCAATGGCGAGTTGAATTGGCTGCGCGAAGCCAACCGCTACGAGTCGAGCATGGTGGTCAGCGCTTTTTTGCTGGGCTCGCGCTCCATGACCAGCGTGGGTGAAGTGACTGCCGATGGCCTGGCACCCAAATGTTTTGGCGACAAAGCCCGCAACGAGCTGGCCGTGCACTTTGACGCAGACAAGGGCAAGATCACCTTCAGCGCCAACCGGCCTGAATTGCCCTGGCAGCGCGGTGCACAAGACCGGCTGAGCGTATTTTTTCAGCTCGCCGGCTTATTGGGCGGACAAGCTGACGGAGTCCCCACGGGCACCCGCATTGCGCTGTACACCGTGGGCCCGCGTGATGCCGAGACCTGGACCTTCATCGTCGAAAACATGGACAACCTGAGCCTGCCCATGGGCGAGATCAAAGCCCTTCGACTCACACGCGAACCCAAGCGCGAGTTCGACCAAAAAATTGAGACCTGGTTTGCGCCGTCCATGTCTTACTGGCCGGTGCGCATCAAGATCACGCAGAGCAACGGGGATTTTGTGGATCAGCAACTCTCAGGCACCAGCGCACCATGAGCCTTGAATTCACGCCAACAGGCGCCAACTAGTGTCAAAGGATATTTAGTTTATGCACCTGCTCTACGACTCGGATTCTTTTGCGGTGATGCAAATACAAGCCAACGCTGAGAGCCCAGACGCTATCGCCTCGGTGGCGCCGGCGCAGCCGCTCATGGCGCGCAACGGCTTTGAAATCGTGGACAAACGCTCCGGCAAAGAGGTGTACCTCGATGGCTCCTGGGCAGAGTTGTTTCAGCAACGCCTGGACGGCTGGCAGCAAAAAACGCCGACCGAAGAAGAGATTGAAGAGATTTTGGAGAGTTACGCAGAACTCGCCCAGATGCCGGTTGTCATGCATTGAGCATGCGTCATTTGGCTGATCGCAGCCTCAACCAGCCGCGGTACATGGGCTCTGTGAGCAGCAGCACCGCCGCCACCCGCGTCACATGAAAAGCCGTCACCAGCGGCACGCCCAGCTGCAACACCTTGGCCGTGATCGACATCTCCGCAATGCCGCCCGGCGCAACGCCTAACATGAGCGTAGCCCATGGCAGGCCTGAGACCCAAGATAGCAGCCAGGCAAACCCAGCGCACAGCAAAATCATGGCTGCCGTGGTGAAGGCCACCGAGACCATCCAGCGCGGCGCCATTCGAATGAAGCCCGGCGTGAAACGCACCCCCAGCCCGATGGCCAGCACCATCTGCGCCGCATTGGTCATGGGCTGCGGCAGGGCCGACAGGTTCAGACCGTTGGCGGTCAACAGCAAGGACACGCCCAGCGCACCCAAAAACCAGGGATTGGTGCCGCGCAAGCGCAGCAGCAGCCAGCAACCCGCACCTGTCAGCAGCAGCCACAATGCCAGCCCCGGCCAAGCCACCACGCGCGGCCCCGGCAAACTCATGTCCAGACCGTGCATGCCGCTTAACTGCATGCCGAAAGGAACAATCAGCGTCACCATCAAAACGCGCAGACTGTGGGCAGCGGCGATCAGGTCGGTCTGCGCGCCAAAGCGATCGCCCAAAATCGTCATTTCAGAGGCCCCGCCAATGGGTGATGCAAAGTGCGTGGTCAATCGTGTCACCCCGGGAATATGCATCAGCCCCGGGCGGGCATGCAGGCTGTACAAGAAGGCGCCGGCCACAAAGCCCAGCACCAGGGCCCAAAGAATGCCCAGCGAAATCACCCACCACAGGCCCAGCAACATGTCCAGCACCTGCGGCGTGAAATACAAGCCCAGTGCCCCGCCGATCACCCACTGACCCGAGTTGCGCAGCGGTGTGGCGCTGGCCGCAGGGCCGCCGGTCATCGCCAGGAGCGCAGTCGACAAAAGAGGGCCCACCATCCAGGGCACGGGGGTGTGTAAGGCGGCGCACAGCAGGGCAGCGGCCAGGGCCAGCAAAAGCGTCAGCACAATGCGCGTGGCCGGCCTGTTCATGAGGTTTCGGAAAAATCGGACAAAAACAGGTGCAGACATCGCAACAGCCGGCCAGCAGCTCAAAAATACGGCGCCGGTTTTCGTCGCCAAAGCATTAGTATCGCCGTATGTTTGACTTTCTTCTGGCACCCCGCAGCGCCCGCCTGCTGTCGGCCACCGCACTGCTGCTGAGCCTGGGCAGTTGCAGCCTGCAGCCCCGGCTGTCTGACGAAGAACGCCTGGCCGCCTGGCTGCCGGCCGATGTGCTGTTGCTTGGCGAGCAACATGACGCCGTCGCGCACCAGCGCGTGCAGCAAGGCCTTGTGGCGACACTTGCCGGGCGCGGCCAACTGGCGGCGCTGGCCTTGGAGATGGCCGACAGCGGCACCAGCACCGCCGGATTGCCTACCGATGCCAGCCCGGAGCAGGTGCGCGCATCGCTGAAATGGGACGACACGGCCTGGCCCTGGGTGGCCTATGGCCCGGTGGTGATGTCAGCGCAGCGCGCAGGTGTTCCGGTGTTGGGTGCGAACTTGCCGCGCGGCGAGATGCGCGCCAGCATGGCCGACACCCAGCTTGACCAGCGCCTGCCCGCACCGGCCTTCAAGGCGCAGCAGCAGCTCATACGCCGAGGCCATTGCGATCTCTTGCCCGAGGGCCAGATCACACCCATGACCCGCATTCAGATCGCGCGTGACCTCCGCATGGCCGACACGCTGGCCAAGGCCGTGCAGCCGGGCAAGGTGGTGGTGCTGATCAG
>CANIDW010000237.1 GCA_947466165.1 Comamonadaceae bacterium
TAGCTAATGAGAAAGTAGATCAGTCCTGCCAAAAGGCAAACACTTGCACGGCGCTGAGGCAGAACAGTGTGACTTCAAACTCCATGTAGGACTTTTCACCAATCCAACCCGTTCCGTCAGGGCAAGGCGAGGCATCGCCCTCTTGCTGCATAACTTGTCCCACTTCGGGCTCACAACGCAGTCACAGATAAACGGCTGCTATCAGCCTTGACCGGTCATCTATCCCAATTCAGCGAACTGTCGCTCTTGGCCTAAAAGTCAATGTCCGTAGCGCACCTACCGCCCCGGTCCCAAACCTCACGCCACCACAGGCGCTTGAAAAACCCGAATCCTGGGTGCGATTTTGTCGGTCAAGGTGCGCGCCGCCACCCGCATTTCGTACTCGGTTTGCAGGTTCATCCAGAACCGCGGCGCCATGTTGAAAAACAGGCCGAGCCGCAATGCCGTGTCCGCAGTGATCGGCCGATTCCCGTTGACCAGGTCGCTGATGCGGCTGGGTGACACGTCAATGTCGGCCGCAAGCTGGCGGGCGGAAATGCCCATCGGTTTCATGAAGTCTTCCAGCAAGATTTCGCCGGGGTGAATTTCGTCAAGTAGTTCAGCCATTGTTAACTCCTAGTGGTAGTCCACGATTTCGACTTGGTAGGCCCCGTCGTCTTGCCACACAAAACAGATGCGCCATTGGTCGTTGACCCGGATACTGTGTTGCCCCCGGCGGTCGCCTTTGAGCGCTTCTAGCTGGTTCCCGGGAGGGACCCTCAAACTAGCCAAGTCGGTAGCCGCATGCAGTTGCAAGAGCTTGCGCCGCGCCACGCGTTCGATGTTCCTGAACCGGGGTACGGCCTTGCTGCCGAAAAGCACCTCGGTATCAACACACAGGAACGAGTGAATCATGGTCGCATTATGTTCCGTTATACGGAACCTGTCAAGCAGACCGGGGCCTTCAGTTGATGCCTAGGTTTTTACCGAATGAGTTGCCTTGCGTACTTATGAGCCTGCGGCAAATCACCCCTACCCTAAGCCGAAAATTCCACAGCATCTCCCTTGCTGGGTCATCAATCCAGCGCCGCTTTAGCCTTAAGGATCACAGCCGCTTGCCTGGCCGAATCGGCTTGGATGTACTGGCCAAACTGCTCACGGGTGGGCGTAAAAAGCTCGTAGCCAAACGAGACGAACTTCTCTCGCATGTCGGGCTCGGCCAGCGCTTTGGCGATGTCTGCGCTGATCTTGTCGGCCACTGCCTTGGGCAAACCCCGGGGAGCGGCGATCACGGTCATGCCGCTGACCTCGAAGTCTTTGGGGCCGCCGGCTTCAGCCACGGTGGGCACGTCTTTGTAGGCGGGCAGTCGCTTGGGCGCTGCAATGGCCAAAAACTTGAGCTTGCCGGCGCGGTACAAGGGGCCCGCCGTGGCGCTGGTGCCCATGGCAAAGGCCAGCTCGCCGGTCGATGCGGCGGTGTAGAGTTGGGTGGTTTCTTTGTAGATGATGTGCTGCATCTCGGTGCCGGTCACGGTCTCGAACAGGGCTGAGCCCAGATGCACCGGGTTGCCCACTGACCAGGAACCGTAATTGAGTTTGCCCGGGCTGGCCTTGGCATCGGCCACCAGATCGGCCAGGTTTTTGTATTTACTGTCGGCTGCGGTAGTGAAGAAAAAATAGGTTTTGAACAGCGGCAGCAGCACGTCAAAGTCTGCCTTGGCGTCGTAAGGCAGTTTTTTGAACAGATGCGGGTAAGCCGTCAGGTGAACGCCGTCGAGCTGCATCAAGTCGGTGCCATCCGTGGCGCCGCGCTTGAAGGCGTCGATGGCAATGAAGCCGTTGCCACCGGGGCGGTTTTCAACCGTGACCGGCTGGCCCCAGCTTTTAGACAGTTTGTCGGCCACCAGGCGGGCCACACCTTCGGGGCCGCTACCCACCGGAAAGGGCGTGATGATGCGCACCGGCTTGGTCGGAAAGGTCTGGGCCTGGGCCGCGAGAGTCAGTCCGAGGGCGAGGATGGTCAGGGCATGTTTGAACAAGGCAGGTCTCCGGTTCTGAAGGTGGGGCAATTCGCTGGGGTGTCAGGGCCGGCGTCCAGATTTACAAGACCAGAATCGCCCGGAAGTCGTTCACATTGGTGTGGGTCGGCCCGGTGATGACCAGGTCGCCCAGCGGCTCGAAGTAGCCGTAGGCGTCGTTGCGGTCCAGGTACTGGTCGATCTTCATGCCGTGGGCACGGGCTCTGGCCAGGGTGTCGGGCGCCACATAGGCGCCTGCGTTGTCTTCAACGCCGTCAATGCCGTCGGTGTCTGCGGCCAGGGCGTAGACACCGCTTTGGCCTTGCAGCGCCAGCGCCAGGCCCATGCAGAACTCACCGGCGCGCCCGCCACGGCCGCGTTGGCTCTTATCCGCGCCGGCCGGTTGCGGCCGAATGGTCACCGTGGTTTCGCCGCCGCTCAAAATGACGCAGGGCTTTTCAAAGGGCTGGTCTTTGTGGGCCACGGCGCGGGCCAGCGCGGCATGCACCTTGCCGACTTCGCGTGATTCGCCTTCGATCTCGTCGCTCAGGATGTAGGCCTTGATGCCGGCGGCGCGCGCGGCCTCGGCGGCCGCTTGCAGGCTTTGCTGCGGTGTGGCGATCAAGTGAACTTCATGGCCGGCAAAGATAGCGTCACCCGGCTTGGGAGTTTCCATAGCGCCGCTTTCCAGCGCGGCGCGCAGGGCCGGCGGCACCTCGATGGCGTAGCGCTGCAAGATCGCCAACGCGTCAAGACAGGTGCTGGCGTCGGGCACGGTCGGGCCGCTGGCAATGATGGACGGGTCGTCGCCCGGCACATCGCTGATGGTCAGCGTGACCACGCGCGCCGGCGCGCAGGCCGCGGCCAGGCGCCCGCCCTTGATGCGCGAGAGGTGCTTGCGCACGCAGTTCATCTCTGCAATGTTGGCGCCGCTGCTCAGCAGGGCCTGGTTGATGCGCTGCTTGTCAGCCAGCGTCAGGCCATCGGCCGGCAGCGTGAGCAGCGCAGAGCCGCCGCCCGAGATCAGGCACAAGACCAGGTCGTTGGCATTGAGGCCTTGCACCATGGCCAAAATGCGCTCGGCCGCCGCCAGCCCGGCGGCGTCGGGCACCGGGTGCGCGGCTTGAACCACCTCAATGCGCACCGGCAGCCCTGCCGGGCGCGGTGGAATGTGGTGGTAGCGCGTGACCACCAGGCCGCTCAATGGCGCGTCAGCAGGCCACAGCGCTTCAACCGCCTGCGCCATCGAGCCACCGGCCTTGCCCGCGCCGATGACGATGGTGCGCCCGCCGCTCTGGGCGCTGGGCGGCTGCGGCAAGCAGGCGGCGGTGTTATGCAAAGGCAGCGCGCGCTGCACGGCAGCCTGGTAGAGCTGCTGCAAAAATTCACGCGGTTGCTGGTGCGGCGAAGGCATAGCAGGGTTGTTGACGGTGGCGTTGGAGGTCATGCGTTGTAGGGTTCAAAAGAGCCGCTTCATCACAGTCCATTGTGCCGTGTCCGGATGGCCGTTGGGGATGGATTCCTGCCTGCGCAGGAATGACGTTAAGGGGTGCAGGAATGACGGCAAGGGGCGCAGGAGTGACGTTAAAGGATGCAGGAGTGACGTTAAGGGGTGCAGGGGTGACCGGCAGATCCGTCATCCTCGCGAAGGCGGGGATCCATCCCCGTACCCTCAGCGCACCGCAGCGCCGCGTTCAAACCAGCGGCCTATCAGTGCGCGCTCGTCTTCGGTGATTTGGGTCGCGTTGTTCATGGGCATGAGCCGCGTGACTGTCACCTGGTGAAAGATAGCCTGGGCGTTGCGTTTGACGTCCTCTGGGGAGTCCAGCCGCACGTTTTTCATTTGTACCTGCTCGCCGTGGCACATGTAGCAACGCTGCTCCAGCACCGGCTGCAGCATGGCGTAACTCACCTCGCCA
>CANIDW010000238.1 GCA_947466165.1 Comamonadaceae bacterium
GGCTGTCAGTGCGATCAACAGCGATGGCAGTGCATACCCCCTGACATCGCTGAAAGACCAGTGGTTGCTGATCAGCGTGTCCGGCGGAGCGTGTGAAGCCGTGTGTCAGAAAAATCTGTATTTTCAACGTCAGTTGCGCGAGTCCCTGGGTCGGGAAAAAGACCGGCTGGACTGGCTCGTTCTGTTCAACGACGACACCCCGGTGCCGCCCGCTCTGGCGCCGGCGCTCAAGGACGCGAATGTCTTACGCGTGCCGGCCCGCGAACTGGCCCAGTGGCTGGAGGCCGAACCCGGCCAGTCGCTGACGGCACATTTGTACCTGGTGGACCCCTTGGGTCACTGGATGATGCGCTTTCCTGCCAACATGGACGCGGCCGGGGCGGCCAAGGCCAAGCAGGACCTCGAGCGCTTGCTGCGTGCCTCCGGCAGCTGGGACAAGCCCGGACGCTTGCCCGCAAAGGTCCCATGAACGAGGTTCCTCTTTATGACCTCGACCCGGCTCTGTGGCTGATGCTCACAGGCTTGCTGGTGGCCCTCGGGCCGCTGGCCTGGGTCTGGTGGCGCAGTCGTCATGCGCCGCTGCCGCAGCGCTTGCGCCTGCTCACACTGGTGACCTTGTTCCTTACCTTTGACCTGGTTTTGTTCGGCGCCTTCACGCGCCTGAGCGATTCCGGCCTGGGATGCCCGGACTGGCCGGGTTGCTACGGCAATGCCAGCCCCTTGGGTGCGCATGCCGAGATCACGCAAGCGCAAAGCGCCATGCCCAGCGGGCCGGTGACGCATCCCAAGGCCTGGATCGAAATGATTCACCGCTACCTGGCCACCGGCGTAGGCGTGCTGATACTCACCTTGTCAGCGATGACCTGGTGGGCCCACACGCAGGCTCGCCAAACGCCGCCGGCAAACCCCCATCGGGCTGCATTGAACCCCTGGTGGCCTACCTTCACCTTGCTGTGGGTTTGTTTGCAAGGCGCTTTTGGCGCCTTGACGGTGACCATGAAACTGTTTCCCTTGATCGTCACCCTGCACTTGCTGGGCGGTCTGGTGTTGCTGGCCTTGCTGCGCGCCCAGTCGCAGCGTTTTGCACGTGCGGCAGGCGAACTCAAAGTAGTGGGTGTGTCGCCGCTCACCTGGCTGCTGCTGCTGGCCAGCTTCGGCTTGCTGTGGCTCCAACTGGCGCTGGGCGGTTGGGTCAGCACCAACTACGCGGTGCTGGCCTGTACGCAATTTCCGGACTGCCAAGGATCGCTGTGGCCTGCCATGGACTGGCAGCAGGGTTTCACGCTCTGGCGCGCCTTGGGTGCTGGCCGGGAAGGCAGTTACATCAGCTTTGAGGCCCTGACGGCGATTCATTACGCCCATCGTCTGGCCGCGTACCTGGTGTTGGCTGCACTTTTGCTGCTGGCGCGTCAGTTGTACAAGGTACCGTCGCTGCGCTCACTGGCCCTCTGGGTGCTGGCGCTGGCGCTCTGGCAGCTGGCCACGGGCTTGAGCAATGTGCTGTTTGGCTGGCCGCTGCTAGCGGCTGTGTCACACACCGGCGGCGCTGCCGGGCTGGTGGTGGCGCTGACCGGCGCTTTGTTTAACTGCCGCCCGGCCACGGGGCTGCCGTATGGGTCAAAATCGAAGGCTTCCAGATTGTCCGCATGAATCCTTCTGACCCTTCCCCTGCGCCCCCTTTGAGCCTGCCCTTTCTGGTGTCCCGCTGGGCGCAGTTCTATGCGCTCACCAAGCCACGGGTGATTCAGCTGATTGTTTTTTGTGCGCTCATCGGCATGGTGCTGGCCGTGCCCGGCGTGCCGGGTCTGGCCGATCTGCGCCTGGCCCTGATTGCCAGCGTGGGCATCTGGCTGGTTTCGGGTGCAGCCGCTGCTTTCAATTGCCTGGTCGAGCAGGGCATTGACGCCAAAATGCGCCGCACCGCCTGGCGACCGACGGCCCAAGGCCAACTCGACGACCGCTTGACCCTGGCTTTTTCTTTGGCCTTGTGCAGCCTGGGTTCCTGGATTTTGTACGTCTGGGTCAACCCGCTGACCATGTGGCTGACCTTTGCCACCTTTGTCGGCTACGCCGTCATCTACACCGTCATCCTGAAGCCGCGCACGCCGCAAAACATCGTCATCGGCGGCGCCTCCGGCGCCATGCCACCGGTGCTGGGCTGGGCCGCCATGACCGGCGAGGTCGGCCCCGAAGCCTTGATTTTGTTTCTCATTATTTTCTTGTGGACGCCGCCGCACTTCTGGGCGCTGGCGCTGTACCGGGTGGAGGACTACCGCAAGTCCGGCCTGCCCATGCTGCCCGTGACGCACGGCAATGAGTTCACGCGCTTGCAGATTTTTCTCTACACCCTGGTGCTGTTTGCCGCCTGCCTGCTGCCCTTTGTTTTTCAGATGAGCGGCAAGTTGTACCTGGTGGCGGCGGTGGCCTTGAGCATCGTTTTTTGCTGGTACGGCTGGAAGCTCTGGCGCTCGTACTCCGATGCGCTGGCGCGCAAGACTTTTCGCTTTTCGCTGATTCACCTGTCGCTGCTGTTCGCAGCCCTGCTGCTGGACCATTACCTTGTATGACACCCATCAGGAACGCCATGAATCAGCCATTGCCTCTGCGCCGCCAAGCCTTGAGAGTTTTGGCCGCGACCCTGGTCGCCGGTTTGCTGGCTGCGTGCAGCCCTGAGGCGCTGAAGTTCAAAAGCATAGACATCACCGGCGCTGACTATGCCAAAGGCTTTGCACTGGCAGACCACAACGGCGCTCAGCGCACTTTGGCCGACTTCAAAGGCAAGGTGGTGGTGGTTTTCTTTGGTTTCACGCAGTGCCCCGACGTCTGCCCTACCGCACTGGCCGACCTGGCCGAAGTCAAGCGACTGCTGGGCCCGCAGGGGGACAAGCTTCAGGGCCTATTTGTGTCGGTGGACCCGGAGCGCGACACGCCCGAAGTGCTCAAGGCCTACATGACGAATTTTGACCCCGGCTTTCTGGCTCTGCGGCCTACCGCAGAGCAGTTGCCCGAAGTCGCCAAAGCCTTCAAGATCTTTTATAAAAAAGTAGAAGGCCCGACGCCTACGAGCTACACCATGGAACACTCAGCTGGCAGTTATGTGTTTGACCCGCAAGGCCGGGTGCGCTTGTACACCCGTCAGGCAGTGGGTGCGCAGGGTCTGGGGGAGGACATTGCTCTGCTGTTGAAGTAAGCCGCCTCAAGCGTAAACCGCCAGGACCTTTTTCATCTTCTTCATAGCCGCCACTTCGATCTGGCGAATCCGCTCGGCGCTCACAGCGTATTCGGCCGCCAGGTCATGCAGCGTCATGCCACCTGAACCGTCGTCGTTCACCTTGAGCCAGCGCTCCTCAACAATGCGACGCGAGCGCGGATCGAGCTCTTGAAGAGCGGCAGAAATCCCGTCGGTCGCCATCATGTCGCGCTGGTACGACTCGATCAACGCAGTCGGCTCATGGCTGGCGTCTGACAAATAGGCGATAGGGCCGAAGGCGTCGTCGCCATCATCACCCGGACTCGGGTCCAGCAGCACATCGCCGCCCGACATGCGCTGCTCCATCTCGATGACTTCTTCGCGCTTGACGTTCAGCGTTTTGGCCATCGAATCGATCTGGTCGGCGCTCAAGGTGTCGCGGTGCGTCGCCACATCAGCGTCGTCCTTGAAACCCTGCTTCATGGAGCGCAGGTTAAAGAACAACTTACGCTGCGCCTTGGTCGTGGCCATCTTGACCATGCGCCAGTTTTTTAGAATGTATTCGTGAATCTCGGCCTTGATCCAGTGCAGCGCGTAACTCACCAGGCGCACGTTCTGGTCCGGGTCAAAGCGTTTGACGGCTTTCATCAGGCCGATGTTGCCTTCCTGAATCAGGTCCCCGTGGGGCAGTCCATAGCCCAGGTATTTGCGCGAAAC
>CANIDW010000239.1 GCA_947466165.1 Comamonadaceae bacterium
GAACGCATGAAGAACCTCTGATCATGGCCAGCGGACTTTCAGCTGTCGACATGCTGCGCTTTGCCGGCAGCTTGATCCTGGTGCTCTGCCTTTTGGGCGGCCTGCTCTGGGCGCTCAAACGCATGCAAACAGGCGTGCGACCCGGCGGCGGCCTCAAGCAACTCCAGGTGATCGAAGCCGTGAGCGTGGGCCCGCGACAAAAGGTCGCCCTGGTGCGCGTTGGCAGCCGCGAAGTCCTGGTCGGTATTTCGCCTGCTCAAATCACAGCCCTGGGCAACTGGCCTGCGGCCGGTGCAGAGAAAGACAGCCATGAAGCGTAATTTCTGGCGGCCTCTGGCCATCTTTTTGTTGCTGGCATTGCCGCTGGCCGCCTGGTCCCAGGGTCTGCCCATGGTCAATGTGACGGGCGGCAAGGGCGGCACGCAGTACAGCCTGACGCTGCAACTGCTGGCCCTCATGACCACGCTGGCGGTGCTGCCGTCGCTGTTGCTCATGATGACTTCTTTCGTGCGCATCATCATCGTCATGTCGCTGCTGCGCCAGGCTTTGGGCACCGGTCAAACGCCGCCCAACACTGTGCTGGTGGGTTTGTCCCTTTTTCTCACACTTTTCATCATGCAGCCTGTGCTCACAGACGTTTACCAAAACGCGCTGGCGCCTTATCTGCAAAACGGCATGGACTTCAACAAGGCCCTGGCCGCCGCTGAAGCGCCGATCCGCAAGTTCATGATGGCGCAGACCCGCAGCGACGACATTGCGCTGTTCATGCAAATTGCCCGCAAAGGCGAGCCGCTCAGCCCGGACACCGTGCCCTTCACCACTTTGGTTCCGGCCTTCATCACTTCCGAGCTCAAAAGCGCTTTCACGATCGGCTTTCTGATCTACATCCCCTTCGTGGTGATTGACCTGATTGTCGCCAGCGTCCTGATGTCCATGGGCATGATGATGCTCTCGCCCATGATGATTTCCATGCCATTCAAGCTCATGCTGTTTGTGCTGGTCGATGGTTGGGGTTTGATCATGGGATCACTGGCCGCCAGTTTTGTAACCAATTAAGAAAAAATAACACCATGGACACTTCCACCGTAGTCGAACTGGGCAACCAAGCCCTCTGGATGACTGTATTGATTTCAGCCCCGCTGCTGGGCATGGCGCTGGCCGTCGGTCTGGTGATCGGTATCGTGCAGGCTGCAACTTCTGTCAACGAGGCGACCTTGAGCTTCATTCCCAAGCTCGCTGCCATGGCCTTGACCCTGGCCGTTGTCGGTGGCTGGCAGATCGCCATGCTGGTCGAGTACACGCGCGGCATCTTCATGCGCATTCCGACGCTGTTCACCTGAAGTTTTTCTTCGCCTCATGAACATCGCAGCCATCGATATCGTCGAGCGGTTTTACGCTTTCATGTGGCCCATGCTGCGCATTTCAGCGCTGCTGTTGGCGGCGCCTGTTTTTTCCCTGTCTGCACTGACGGTGCGCATCCGCGTTCTGCTGGCCCTGGCGCTGTCGGTGATGGTCTACCCATTGTTCACCTGGCCTGACATCGATCCTTTGTCCCCGGCCGGGCTGCTTGAAATATGCAACCAGCTGCTGATCGGCGTCTTCATGGGTTTGGCGCTGCAAATTGTCACTGCTGCGGTGGTCGTGGCCGGTCAAACCATTTCCAACTCCATGGGCTTGTCGATGGCCAGCCTGATCGACCCCAACCTCGGTAACGTGCCGGTGATCGCGCAGTTCCTGCTGATTTTGTCTACGCTTATTTTCGTCAGCCTGGGTGGTCACGCCATGCTGCTGGCCCTTATTTTGGAGAGCTTTGCCACCTTGCCCGTGGGCAGCACGCTGTTCGGACCGCAGGCTTACGCCCAGTTGGTCAGCTGGAGCTCCATGATCTTTTTAGGCGCTTTGCTCACGGCTTTGCCAGTCATGGTGACCTTGCTTTTCATCAGCATCGGTCTGGGCGTGGTGACGCGTGCTGCGCCTAGCTTGAATATTTTTTCCGTCGGTCTGCCGGCCACCATCGTGGTCGGTTTCGTGGTGCTGCTCTTGTCGCTGGCCAATATCGGCAGCCGGATTCAGTGGCTATGGTTGCAAGGACTGCTGCAGATTCGCAGCCTGGCGGGCCTGCCATGACGCAATTCGTTTCAAAGTTGAGCGGCCATGTCTGAAAGCGGCTCAGAACGCACCGAAGAACCCACAGCGCGGCGGCTCAGACGCGCGCGTGAAGACGGCCAGGTGGCCCGCTCGACAGAGCTGCCCGCCGCCGCCGTGATGATTGCGGCCGTCTTTACCCTGCTCATGACAGGGGGCGTTTTAGTCTCCCGCCTGTCGGGCATGCTGAAAAGCAGTTTCACTTTTGACCGCAAGACGCTGGACACGCCAACCCTGCTGCCGGCCACCTTCGCCAGCCAGATACTCGAAGCCTTGATACTGGTCTTGCCGGTGCTGGCGGTGACCGCCATCGTGGCCATCCTGGCCTCAGGCGCGACCGGCGGCTTTCATTTTTCCCTCAAGAGCGTCGCCCCCAACTTCGGCAAGCTCAGCCCCCTGGAAGGCGTCAAACGCATGCTGGGTACCCGCGCTGCGGTGGAGCTGCTCAAGTCGCTGGCCAAGTTTTCGCTGGTCGCCGGCGTGCTGTGGGCGCTGGTTGACAAGCACATGAACGAGCTGATCCACCTGGGCAATATGAACCTGGAGCCGGCCCTGGCCATTGCCGGAACGCTGCTCACCAAGTCGGCCCTCTGGCTCACGCTCAGTCTGGTGCTGATCGCTTTGTTAGACGCTCCTTACCAGCGCTGGTCCTTCATGCAACGCATGCGCATGACCAAGCAAGAGGTCAAGGACGAAATGAAGGACATGGAAGGCCGGCCCGAGGTCAAGCAGCAAATCCGCCGGCGCCAGCGCGAGATGGCCAACGCCCGCATGATGCAAAGCGTCAAGGACGCCGACGTCGTCATCACCAACCCTGAACACTTTGCCATTGCGCTGTCCTATGACCCCAGCTCGGACGGTGCGCCTGTCCTGTTGGCCAAGGGTGCCGACCACATGGCAGCCCGTATCCGCGAAGAAGCTAGACTCCACGGCGTCGAAATTTTTTCCTCGCCTCAGCTGGCCCGTGCCTTGTACTTCACGACTGAAGTCAACAAGACGATTCCTGAAGCGCTGTACCATGCGGTGGCCCCGGTCATCGCTTACGTCTTCAGCCTGGCGCAAGTGCGTCCCGGGGTCGAGCCTATGCCCCGGCCGCAGCCTAAAGTGCCGGCGTCTATGCGCTTTAATGCCAAGGGCGAGCTTGAAAATCCTGTGGAGCGTCAAGCATGAGCGAATTCAATGTCAACGTGAGCCTGGATGCCGCCGGTATGGCGCCCGTCTATTTCCGACATGCCGACCGTCTGCGTCTTGAAGGCTGTGTAGCCGGTCTGGTGCGTGATGGACGCAGCCTGGCCTTGTCGAGCAACCGCGAAGCTGCGCTGGACCATTACAGCCGCTTGTTGTTTGCACGTTTGCGCGAGAGTTCGCCGACCAGCCAGCTGGAGGTTTATTTCCCGGCTGACACAGCGGCCATGCTGACCCGATTCAACGAAGTGCTTGCCAGCCAATCTGTCGAGCAAGCCATGAAGCTCTCAGGCCTTGACTCGGCCACCCGCATCATGATCGTGCACGACGCCGGCGCCCTCGCCGATCATGAAGTGCAGCTGCTGGCCCGCTTGGTACAAAACTTTCCCGGCGCCAATATCCGCATCGTTTTGCTGCTGGGCACCAGCGCCCGCAGTCGCAAGATTTTTGAGTCCTTTGACCGGCGCATGTTGCGCTGGGACATTGAAGCTCCCACCCCCGAGCAAGCCCAAGCCATGTTGGTCCAGGGCCGTGAAGACGGTTGCGAAGGCGCTGTCAAAGCCTTGCTTGAAAAAA
>CANIDW010000240.1 GCA_947466165.1 Comamonadaceae bacterium
ACCGCCAGCGTGGTCATGAGGGCCAGCAGTTGCAGCGTCAGGCTGTACTGCGTGCCGCCCTTGCCGCCCGTCACATTGACCATGGGCAGGCCCTGGGACCATGCGGCCAGCGGCAAGGCCAGCAACAAAAAGATGGCCAGAGGCCGCCAGAAATTACGCTTCATGGCTGTCTTTCTCTGTACCGGCCGCAGGCCAGTTGCCCAAGGCAGTGATTTGAGCAGGCGAAATACCGACCAGGACTTCGCGGCTGCCAACGCGCACCAGAGCGACTTTTTGACGCGGGCCCACGCTCACGGCTTCGATCACCTGGAGTTGCTTGAGGCCGCCGCCGGGGCGCACGCCTGTTTGCATGCGTTTGAGCGCCCAGAGCAGGCCGCCCAAAAGGCAGAGCACCAGGATCAAGCTGCCGGCAAAGCGCAGCATGTCGACAGCTGAAAGTCCGCTGGCCATGATCAGAGGTTCTTCATGCGTTCAGACGCCGGCACGACGCGCGTCAGACGGATGCCGTAGCGGTCATTGACCAGCACGACTTCGCCTTGCGCGACCACGGTCTTGTTGACCAGCAGGTCCAGCGGTTCGCCCGCAATATGGTCTAACTCGACCACACTGCCCTGCGTCAATCGCATCAGATCGCGAATTTTGATCATGGCGCGCCCGACTTCTACGGACAAAGTGACCGTGATGTTTTGCAGCACATCCGCATTGATTTTGGAGTCGGTAGCGCCCGAGTTGTCGGCCGCGGTTTTGTCAAGTGGTGAGTCGGTCATATCGGGTTCCTGAGTGTCATTGCATGCCGGGGATCACGGCGCGTTCAATTTGCACGGCAGTCTGGGTGCCCAGGGCACCAATCTGCACGTCAAAAGCGGGAACGTCGTTGATGGAAAGCCGGGCCAGTTCGGGCTTCTTGAAATACAGCACGTCGCCGGGCTGCAGGTTTTCGATGGTCGACAAATTGCTCTCAAAAGAGCTGAGCAGCACGCGCATTTCAAGGTCGGCACTGTCCACAGCGCTTTCCAGGTCTTCGCGCCACTGGTTGTCGGACTCTTCGTTACCGTCGCCGGTTTGCACGCGGCTGCGCAGCAGGTCGCGCACGGGCTTCAGAGATGAATAAGGGTAGACCAGGTCTACAAAACCATGGGCTTTGGGGCCGCTTTCGGACTCGAAACGGGTCAAAATGACCAGGTCGTTTTCGTCGGCAATCTGGGCAAACTGGGGGTTGATCTCGGAGCTGACCAGCTCGAATTCAATGTCCATCAGGGGCGACCAGGCCTCTTTGAGTGAACGAAAGAACACGTCCAGGATCATGTTGATGATGCGGGTTTCAGTGGGTGTGAACAGCCGGCCTGCCGGCAACTGGCCGACGCCTACGCCGAAGCCGCCAAAAAAACTGTCCAGCGAGCTGAAGACAACCACCGGGTCGATGACGATCATGGAGTAGCCGCGCAAAGGGTTCATCCGAATCACGTTGACGGACAGCGGCGCCTTGAGGTCTTGCAGGTATTCACCAAAGCGCATGATCTTCACACGGGTGGGTGTGACACGCGGGCTGCTGCGCAGCATTTCGAGCAGACCCAGGCGAAACAGGCGCACAAAGCGCTCGTTGATCATGTCGACCGAAGCGACATTGACGCCCAGGCTGCTGTCTTCACTGGCCAGGTCATGCTTGCGCACGCGCGCAGCCGTGTTGTAGCCGGTGTCTACAGGAATGGTGCCGTCATTGACGCCTTCGGCTAGGGCCGAAAGCTCTTCGGGGCTCAGCAAATTGGTGGCCATGGTCTCTTTGAAATAAACGGTTCAGTGTCAGTCAGGGGCGCTGTTGGGGCGCTTTACTGCACGATGAAGGAGGTGAAGTACACGTCCTCAATGCCACCAAAGTCTTCGTACTTTTCGAGCAAGGTGTTCATGGCGTCGCGCAGGCGAACAGCCAGCTCTTTGCGGAAATCGGGTTTGTTCAGATCAGCGTCGACGGTCTGACGCATCACGTCCATCATGACGGAGCGCAGGGCGAACTCGTGCTTTTTGACATTGTCGAAAACGCGCTCGTCGTAGCGGGTCATCACAGCCACTTGAATCGACATCACTTTGCGTGAGCCGGTCAGGTTGGTCAGGAATTCACGCTCGAGTTGCAGGTAACTGAAGTCAAAGCGCGTGAGTTCGGGGGATTTTTTGCTTAATTTACCCGGTGGGCCGCCTTTTTTATCGCCCTTTTTGCCGTCTTTTGCGGGCTCACCATGGCCATCGGCCGCAGGCGCACCAGCTTCTTGTTGCAAAAGCAATTGTTCGGCCGTGAGCTCAGGCTTGGGTTTGAATGCGCCCGTAAAGAACATGGTACCCACCACCGCGGCCACCAGGAGCAGCAGCACGGCCACTATCCCCCCGATGATCAGGAGCATCGGCTTTTTTGCCGCCGGTTCTGTTTCTACAACTTCTTCAGCCATGTGACACCTCTTTTAATCGGTTCCAGTTTTTCTGCATCAGGCCCTCAAGGGCTTACTCCGGGTCTTGGCTTTAAGCCAGCATATCCCAGTCACTACCGGCACTGCCCTGACGCCCCCCTGCCGAAGGCAGCAGTTGGACTGCCTGAGCGCCCTGCCCCTGGTCTTCGTCGCCCTGTTGAGCCTGCGCTTTAGAAGGGTTCTTGTGGGGTGTCGGATTTCCGCCAGATTGACGCGCAGAATCACCGTTCACCCAGACATTAGCAACTGCCGTGCCTGATTGAGTCAAGCTCTCCCGAAGCTTGGGCAGACCTTGTGCAATCAGCTCGCGTGTGAGGGGGTTGTCGGTGCGGAAAACCGCGTCCAAACCACCAGCGCGCATGTCAAGTTCCATGTCAATTCGACCCAGGCTGGCCGGGTCCATGCGCATTTGTACTTTCCACTCACCGCGTTCGATCTGGGACTGCAATCGCTGAGCCAGGGCCTGACCCAGGCGGTCTGCGAGCTGCTGGTAATGCTCCAGGCGCTGGCCGGCCTGGCTGGCCACCGGGCTGGCGTTGCCGGACTGGCTCAGCTGCGAGCTTGTGGAGCGTGCGCCCTCGGCAATCGGTGCCTGGGAAGCCGGAGACCGTTCACCGGGGACTGCGTCCAAGACTTCCGTCTCCGCAGCGGCGACCAATGTCCCGTCGGCTTTGAAAAATTCGCTCAGGTCCAGTCGGCTTTGAACGGCGCCGGTCGTGGCGCTGGCCAGTGCATTGGCCGTCAAACCGCCCCAGGCCACGGCCTGGCCGGTGCCGCTCATGGTGGCCAGGCGGCGCGTCAAGGCCGTGATGGCCTCACGCGGCAACATCAATTGAAGGCGTACGGCGTCCGTGTCGGGGGCGTTGACATCCGTAGCGCCGGCCGTCTGCGCCAAAGGAGCCGCCACCAGCTGACTCAGGGGCTTGCCCATCTGCCAGCTCAATTCGCTCAGGCCTTTGACTGTCAGGGTGGCGGGTTCGGCGTCTGTTATGGAGCTTGTGCCCGCCAAAGCGGGCGTCAGCAGGGTGGGGCTTGTCAGTTCGGCACGGCTGGCCAAGGGGTTCAGGCTGGCTGCGGGGGTCAGGCTGGCTGCGGGCGTTAAGTTAGTGGCGCTTAGCCCCAGACCAAGTTGCACCGCAGCCGCGAGCAAGGGATTGACCTGCTGGGCGGCAGGCACCAGCAAGGCACCCAAGCCGCTCAATTCGGCGGGCGGGCTGGCTTGGACTGCCGTGTCGCCGAACAAAGCGGCCAAAGTGGTCTCGTCCAGGCCCTGGGTCCGGGCAAAGGCCACCAGGCTGCTGGTGTCCGGCATCGGGGTGGAGGGAGTGATCAATTCCAGCCGGGAACTCAATGGCACGGCCAGCAGGCCGGCCTGCGCCAGGCCGTCAGCGGCAAGGTCTTGCCGCCCGGGCTCGGCCAACAGACTGCCTAAAAGATTGGC
>CANIDW010000241.1 GCA_947466165.1 Comamonadaceae bacterium
GTTGCAGTTTGACGTTGGCTGACACGCCGCTGGCAGGCAGGGCAGCGGCTTCGCCGGCGTCCAGCCCAAGGGCCAGGCTGCCACGCAGCACCCGGGCTTGGGCTGCGCTGATGTCGCGCGCATACAGCACGTTGGCCAGCCGGCCTAAGGTGAAAGAAATCTGGTCTTGCATTTTCTGACCCGGGGCCAGTGACTCACGCACCAGGGTTTGGTCAAATTGCAGGGGCAGTGCCTCGGCAGCGGCTTTGTTCAGCGGCGGAGGCAGGTTCAGTCCCAGTCCTTGCAGGCTGCTGCTGATGCTGAGCTCAGTGCGGCCACGCCTCAAACCCAGGCTGGCGCTGTAAGGTGTGCTGCCGCCGGCATTGGCGGCCAGCGCGCTGATCAGGCCCAGCTCGCGGGCTTGCTGCAAACCTTCGGCGCTGACCGTGCCCTGGCCGCGAAAGAACAGGGGCGCTTCAACAGGCTCGACGTTGCGCCCGGCGGCGGCTGGCGGGGGGCTTGCACGCAGGCCGCCTTCAAAGCGCAGCTCACCGCCCAGCATGCGCGCCTGGGCGTTGTTCACGCGAAAGCTTTTGTCGGTGAATGTCACTGCGCCGCGCAGATTGCCCAGGGACGGTATGCCCGGGCCGAACTGCAGGTCATTGCCCGGCAGCGTCAGGCTGCCCTGCAAGGTGGTCTGCGCGGGATCTGCCAGGGGCAGCAGCAGGCGCATGGTGTAGTCGAGCTGGCCGGTGCCACTGCTTTGGCTCAGCGCATCGTTGAGCAGCGCTGAGGCCGGTGAGTTGTTGACAAACTGCAGGCCCTGGGCCAGTGGCCCTTTGATGGCGGTGCTGACTTCCACCACGGGTTTGTTCAGATCGGCAATGCTGGCGCTGCCGCGTGTCAGTTGCAAGCCGGACAGCCCTGCCACCCGGCCCTGGGCCTGGCGCACTTCCATGCCCATGCGGTTAAAGACCAGCTCGCCTTGCAGCCCTGTGAGGGCCGGCCAGTTTTTACCAGCAGCGCCAACTGTCGTCGATGGTGCGTAAGCAAATTGCACATTGCTGGCTTTGGCGGTGACCAGAAACTCGCCTTGTTGCGGGTCGGCAAACGGCATTTTGCGCAAATCACCTTTGACCTTGAATTTCACTTCACGCAATTGGCCCAGCGTGACCGCATCCCGCACATAGCGTCGGGCCGATTCGGGTAAAACCAGCGGCAAGTAGCGGTGCACCTGCGCGGCATCGCCCCGGCTCAAGCTGCCCTGCAAGTCCAGCACGCCGGGATGCCCGGGGTCGGCGTTATCAGCGCTATGCCACTGAACTTCAGCCTGACCGGCCGCGTCCGCATTGGCAAAGCGCAGTTTGCGCAAAGAAAGGGTTTGTTGTGCGCTGCCGATTTTCCATTGCAGCTCGGTGGAAAGCTCGGCCAGGGGAACGCGGGTTTGCTCGAAGACTCCCGGGAATGTCATCGCACCCTGGCTAATTTGCAGCTGAGCCTGGCCGCCTTCGTTGGTCAGGTTGAAATCCAGCGATGCGTTTTCAATCCCGGGCCGGCCCGGCTCTGGCAGGGGCTTGCCCACAGGCGCGGGCCCGGCTGCCAGCGACAGGCCGCTGACGCGCCCGCGCGCGCTGAGCGTTTGCGGGGCAGAGGCCGGACCTTGCCAGCTGGCGTTGATTTTTTCTACCAGGCCGCGTGGTGCAAAGCTGTCGATCAGCTGATGCGCACCGGCCTCCAGCGGCAAACGGCGGGCGATGCGTGACAGCGCAGCCAGGTTCAGCCGGTCCGCCTGGAGTTCGTTTTGGGCCGGCCGGCCGCCCTCGCCCGGGGTGTGCAGCAACAAGACATTGCCACCGGGCCAGACCAGTCCGTCGTCAGCCACAAAGGACAAACCTTCTGTGCGAAATTCAAAGCCCCGACCCAGTTGCTGGCCGCCAAAGCGCCCGGCCAAACTGTTCAGGACCAAAGGTGCTAACTCCTGACCCAGGCGCGCATTCACGCCTTGCAGCAGCACATCGGCAGTGCCTCCGGTGATCTGTCCCTTACTCACGTCAGCCCAGGCGCGCAGAGCACCCTGGCCGCTGCTGATGGTCACGCCCGGCCGGTCGATTTGAATGTATTGACGCAGCAGCGACACATCGGCCCGGCTGAAGTCGGCATACAACTCGCCTGACCAGTCTTGCCAAGGCGACAGGCCGGTGTTCAACAGCGGTGTGCGCAGCATCGCACGCAGGCTAAAGCGCTCCCCCCAGGCCGGTGGCGGCGTCGCGTCCAGTCTAAAGTTGTGGCGCTGGCCGGGGTTGCGCAGCAAAGCTTGTACCTCGGTCAGTACCAGCGGCGGGGCGCCGCGCAGCTCGTCGGTCCAGCGCAGCGTGCCGTTGCGCAGCACGATTTCAGTCTGCGCCAGCACCCAGTTGGCAAAGGCGTTGCGCTCGCTGTGAGGGGACAAACTCAGGCCGGCGACCTCGAGCAGGCCATCGCTGCGGCGGCGAATGTCCAGCTCTGCGCCGTCAATCACCAGTTGCTCCAGCCCCAAGCGCCATGCTGAGCGTGGCGACAGCGCCGCCACCACCCTGGGCAGGCGCAACGCGGTGCGACCGTCGCGGTCCAGCAGGCTGACTTCGCGCAACTCAAAGGAAGGCACCAGGCCTTTGGCCAGCACCTGAATTTCGCCGATGCGCACCGGCACGCCCAGCGCGAGACTGGCCTGAGTTTCCAGGTTTGGGCGAAATTCGCTGATACGCGGCACAATGAAGCCATGCAGCAGACCCCAGCTGAGCACCACCACCACCCAAAAAGCAAGGACCAGCCACAGCAGCCCCTGAAGCATGCGGGCAAGCAGCCGGACATGGCGGGGCGGCAGGGGGATGGGGTGAAGAGGAGCAGAAACCATTGGCTCTGGAATTATGACTGTTGCTCTTGATGTCCTCAACGCTTTTTACGTCTTCTGAGCCGGTACCCGGGCTGCCCGCATTGACTGCGGACGCCGGGCCATCGGCGGCCTCTCCGGGAGCGGCGGCTTATTCGCGCTTGGTGCAGCGGCTGCGCCGCAGGTATGCCGACTGCCTTGACCTCCTGCCCGCCGGTGCGCCTACGCGGCAAACCATGCAAACCGCGCTAAACGTTTTGTTGGACCGGGGCTTGGACACAGGTGCTGCCCTGCGCGTGCTGCGTCAGATCGTGCTGGAGCGTCTGGTGGTGCTGGACTGTCAGCCCCCTGGTCCCGTCCGCACCCCGCTGTCGGCGGTGACCCTGGCCATGACCGAGCTGGCCGAACTGGCTCTGGACGTCGCCATGAACAGCACGCAGCTGGAGTTGGACGCGCTTTATGGCGCGCCCCTGCTGCCCGGCAGCGACACAGATCGCGCCACGCTGTGGGTGGTGGGCATGGGCAAGCTCGGTGCGCGTGAACTCAATGTCTCCAGTGACATCGACTTGATTTATGTGTACGACCAGGACGGTCAGACAGCGGGCCGTGCCGACGGGCGGGGCCAGATCTCCAACCACGAATACTTTGCGCACCAGGTCAAAGCACTTTATGCGCTGATCGGCGACACCACCGAACACGGTTTTGTCTTTCGCGTTGACCTGGCCTTGCGGCCCAATGGCAATTCCGGGCCGGCGGCCATTTCGCTCAGCGCGTTGGAAGAATATTTTCAAGTGCAGGGCCGCGAGTGGGAGCGTTTTGCCTGGCTCAAAAGTCGGGTGGTGGCTCCGGCTTCGAGCTTGCAGCGCAAGGCCCCGGCCGGTCAGCAGGGCAGCTCGCTGCAGGACTTGCGTTCAGTGGTGCTGCCTTTTGTCTTCAGGCGCTACCTGGACTACAACGTGTTTGACGCACTGCGCAGCTTGCACCGGCAAATCCGCGAACAAGCGCACCGCCGCAGCGCCGGCCACCCCGAGCGCGCCAATGACGTCA
>CANIDW010000242.1 GCA_947466165.1 Comamonadaceae bacterium
CCGGAGCTCACATCAACGGCCAGCGTGGTGCAACGCGGCCTGACTTGCAAGATGCCATCGGTCACATTTGCAGGCGTCAATCCACCAGACAAAACGAGGTGAGCGTTGACGTTTGGAGGAAGCAGTGACCAATTGAATGTTTTCCCGCCGCCGCCGAATCCCTCGACGTGGGCGTCGAGCAAGATGGCCTGAGCTTTGTTAAAGGATGTTACGTAGTTTACGAGATCAAAGCCGGCCTCGCCCGGGGCAGGGGCTTGCAGCGGAATGCGCGCCGCCCGCACAAAAGGCCGGCCGTGGGCCAGGCATTCGGCGGGGGTTTCGTCCCCATGAAACTGCAGCAGCGCATGCGGCAGCAGTGCGCAGGCGGCAGCGACCTTGGCCAGCGACTCATTGACGAACAGCAACACCGGCGTGACGTAGGGCGGCAGCCTGGCGGCCAGCTCGGCTGCGCGGGCCGGGCTGACGTAGCGCGGGCTGGCTGCATAAATGACAAAGCCGATGGCGTCTGCCCCGGCGGCCACGGCAGCGTTCACGTCTTCTTCAAGCGTGAGGCCGCAGATTTTGATTCGGGTCCGGTTCATGGCAACCAATCATAGGCCGGCGCACTGGCCGGCAGGGCGTAGCGGTCTTCGTAAACCGGCCCCATGAAATACAGGCCGTCCGGCGAGAAGGTGGGGGCGGCGGCGTCGCGGTCGCGGGCGGCCAGCACCTCCAAAATCCATTCGGGGCTGTGCGCGCACTGACCCACGCTGACCAGGCAGCCCATGATGTTACGGATCATGTGGTGCAAAAACGCGTTGGCTTCAAACTCAAAGCGCCAGTAAGGTCCGCGCCGCGACACCGTGATGCGCGTGAGCGTCTTGACGGGGCTTTTGGCCTGGCACTGCGCCGCCCGGAAAGAAGAAAAATCATGTTCACCCACCAGGTAAGCAGCGGCGCGCTCAATGGCGGCGCTGTCCATGGCCCGGTAAACCCAGCCCACACGGCCGGCTTCTACGCTGGGGCGCACGGGGGATTCGAGCAGCACATAGGCGTAGCGCCTGGCCAACGCCGAGCCGCGTGAATGAAAGTCGTCAGGCATGTGGCGCGCCCACTGAACGGCAATGTCGCGCGGCAAAAACGCGTTGGTACCGCGCACCCACGAGGCTTCGTCGCGCTCGAGCAGTGTGTCGAAATGCACCACCTGCATCAGACCGTGAACCCCCGCGTCGGTGCGGCCGGCGCAATTCACGCGAAACTGCTGTGCCGTGAACTGGCCCAGCGCGTGTTCCAGCCGGTCTTGGATGGTGTTGCCCGAGAGCTGGCTTTGCCAGCCTTCGTAGCTGCTGCCGTTGTAGCTCAGGCCCAGTGCAACTCTCAATCGCTCACCTGCTCAGGCATTCAATGCCACGGTTCAAGGGGCCTTGGGAGGCGGTTTGTCTCCGTCAGCTTCTGGCACTTGCAGGTCCAGAGAGATGGAGTTCATGTCAAAGTCAGCCGCCGGGGCGCTTGATGGGGCCACAGGTGCCGGGCTGACCATAGCGATGTCCGCATTGCGAACGGCAGGCTCGTTGGCAGCGACCACACCCGGGCTGGCGCCGGGCGGCAGTTCAAGGTCAAATTCAAGCTTGGCAAAGGGGCTGGTTTGCGGCGCCGGCAGTTTGGGCCCGTAAAGCGGGTTGGCCGGGTCAAGCGACTGCCCTTTGAGGCAAATGTCCGGCCATTCCGGCCCCGGCCCGCCCATGGCGCCCAGCGCCCGAACGGCCAGCGCTTCAAAGCCAACGCTGTCTTGGCTTGCAACGCAAAGGTCCATCAGCTCCAGCATGATGTCAATGCGCTTGGGTGTCTTGTCCAGCGCCGTGCGCAGCAGGGCTTCGGCCACCATGTCGCGGCCGGCTTCTAACTCTTTGCGCGCTTTGTAAAGCGGGTCTTCCGGCGGCAGCGGCGTGGCGGCTCTTTCTGCATCGGAGATAAAAGTTTGCTCGCTGACACGCACATAGGTAGCGGCCTCTTCGGCTGTCATAAGCAATGATGGGGCGTCAAAGTTTTGCGGTATTTCTTGCAGCGGGCGGTTGCGGCGCAAGCGCAGCAAAACCCAAACCAGCAACAAGCTTAAAAATACGCCTGCTGCGGGCAGCACAGCATCGTCTTTCGACAGCCGGTCGATCAGGTTGGGCTTGTCTTCGCCCATGGCCGGCGGGGACGGCAAGTTGAGGGCGGGCAGGCTGGCGTCTGCAGCGGCAGGCGCATTGACTGCGGCGGGTGCCGGGCTGCCGGCCGCAGCCGTGGCCGGCAGGCTGTTTTTACCCAGATCGCTCAGGTCTTTGATGTTTTTAGAGAGCTCGGCCAGCCGCTGGGCATCGTCTTTGGCTTTGCGTTCCTGGCTGAGTTTTTCTTCAGTGCTGCCGCCGGCTTGTACTGCGCCCTTGGACAGGGTGAGCTTGTCGCTGGCCGCTGCGCCTGGTGATGCGTCTTTCACGGCGCTTTGCACTTTGCCCGAGGCGGTACGACCGGCCGGTGCTACGTTGGCCTCTTTGGCTTTGCTGGCCAGTTGCTGGCGGTAGGCATCGAAGTCTTGGCTTTGCAGCAAGATGGTCTTGCGCGCTTCGACGGGGTCCAGTGCCTGCGCCTGGTCGGAGGTGGGTACAGACAGTTCTGCCCCGGCCAGCAGCCGGTTCACGTTATTCGCCACAAAGGCTTCCGGGTTGCTGCGCAGCATGGCCAGCAGCATCTGGTCCAGTGACACATTGACCGACTTGGCTTGCACTGCCAGCTCGCTGGCGGTATCGCCGGCTTTAACGGTCAGGCGCGCGCCGCCTTTGGCTGCTACCGGCTTGGTCGCAGGGACTGCAGGAGCCGGGGTGGCTGGGGCAGGCACTGCAGCCGGCATTTGCGCCGCTGCGGAGGGCGCTGCTGCTGGTGCAGGGGCTTCCTGTACCGCCGGTGCCACCGGCGCCACGGGCCCCGGCGTGGCCGGCGGCATGATGAGCAGCGTGAAGTCCCGCGTTGTCCGGCCCGAAGCCCAGCTGAAATCGAACACCAGCTCGATAAAGTTCACGGCCACCGGCCGGCTGCCACTGATCTTGAGTAACGCGCGGCCCTCGGGCAAGAGCTGCAGATTGAAGGCCAACTCTGTGTAGGCCGACTGGTACTCCAAGCCCAAAGCCTTGAAGGTGGCCGCAGGAGAGACCTCTGCCTTGAAGCTTTTCGCGTCAGCCTCACTCACATCCCGCAGCTCCAGTTCTGCCCGCAGCGACTCGCCCAGGTAGGACTGCACTGGCATCCGGCCCAGACTCAAGGCTTGCGCATTGAAACTGGACAGGCCGCCCAGCATCAGCAAAGCCGCTGCCACCAGCCAGCGCCATGTGGCCGGGGAGGCTGCTGGAAGTCGGGTTGTCATGGCAGGCGAGTTGGGCATGGTAAAGGCTCAGTTCTTAAGCAAAATCCGGAGCATGCGGCGCAGCGGTTCGGCCGCGCCCCACAAAAGTTGGTCGCCCACGGTGAAGGCGCCCACATAGTCATCGCCCATCGCCAACTTGCGGATGCGGCCCACGGGGATGTCCATGGTACCCGTCACAGCGACCGGTGTCAGGTCGCGAATGCTCGCTTCCCGCGTGTTGGGCACGACTTTGACCCAGGCATTGTCAGCGGCGATCATGGCTTCGATGTCGGCCACGGGCACATTTTTCTTAAGCTTGAAAGTCATCGCCTGGCTGTGGCAGCGCATGGCGCCAATGCGCACGCAAAAGCCGTCTACCGGCACGGCTGGCGTGCCAAAGCCTTCGCCCTGGCCCAGAATCTTGTTGGTTTCGGCCATGCCTTTCCACTCTTCTTTGGACAGGCCCCAGCCCGGTTCATCCTGGCTTTTGCCGATGCCCAGGTCTTTGTCTATCCAGGGGATCAGCGAGCCACCCA
>CANIDW010000243.1 GCA_947466165.1 Comamonadaceae bacterium
CCCGTATTTACCCTTGTGAGACATGCCAACGCCTGCCAAACACCACCGCGCCACCGGCCGCGTCACGCTCAATGACGTAGCCCACGCCGCCGGCGTCAGCCCGATCACGGTGTCCCGTGCTTTGCGCGGTGAAAGAGCGGTCGATCCGGCGCTGGTCGAGCGGGTGCTGGAGGCCTCCAACAAGCTCGGTTATGTGCCCGACCCGGCTGCACGGGCTCTGGCCTCGCAGCGCAGCAACCACGTGGCCATGCTCATACCCAAGCTTTCCAACAATTTGTTTGTAGATTTGCTAGATGCCGCCCAGCAAACCCTGCGCGCCGGTGGCTTTCAGGCCCTGGTGGGCGTGACGCATTACGACGACGGCCAGGAAGAGCAGCTGCTGCGCGAGCAACTGCTGCACAGACCCGCCGGTCTGCTGATCACCGGCCTGAACCACAACGCTGCCACCCGGGCGCTGATCGCCCGCAGCCAGGTGCCTTGCGTGCATTTGATGGACTTGCCCGACGCCGGACAAGCCGAGCCGACCTATTGCGTGGGTTTTCGCCAGAACGAAGCCGGCGCCGCGCTGACCCGCCACCTGCTGGCCACGGGCCGCCGGCGTATCGCTTTTGCCGGTGCCCAACTGGACCCGCGCGTGATGCAACGCCTTTACGGCTGGCGCAGCGCCCTGCAAGAAGCCGGCTGCTACGAACCCACGCTCGAGTGGCTCAACCCGGCCTCGTCTTCACTGGCGCTGGGCGGCGTGATGTTTGAGCAGATCATGGGCCAGAGCCCGGCGGTGGACGCCATTTTCTTTTGCAACGACGACCTGGCGCAGGGCGCTTTGCTGGCTGCGCTGCGGCTGAAGATCGCGGTGCCGTCGCGCATCGCCATTGCCGGCTTCAATGACTTGACCGGTAGCGACCAGATGCTGCCGCCGCTGACATCGGTGCGCACGCCGCGCGCGCAAATCGGTGAGGCCGGCGCCAACATGCTGCTGGCCCTGATGCGCGGTGAAACACAGGCGCAGTCTTGTGTTGATCTGGGTTTTGAGCTGGTGCAGCGCGGCAGCACCTAGCGCAGCACTCAAGCCCGAAGGCTTTTCAAACGACTGCGGCCTTGAGCACGTTGTCCAGCGGCTGGCCGGCCAGCAGGCGTGCAATGTTGTCGGCGATGGTTTGCTGGCGCCGGCGCACGGTGCCCGAGGTCCAGCCCGACATGTGCGGCGTCATCACCACGTTGTTCAGTGACGCAAAGTCAAAGCGCGAGGGCGCGCATTCGGGCTTGTCTGCGTTCGGGTACTGGTACCAGGTGTCAATGATCGCGCCGCCGATCTGACGCTTTGACAGTGCTTCGTACAAAGCCTGCTCATCAATCACCGGGCCGCGGCCGACATTGACTAGCAAGGCATCGGGCTTCATGGCCGCCAGCGCTGCGGCATTGACCAATCCCTGCGTGCTGCCGGTCAGCGGCAGACTCACCACCACCGCATCGGCCGAACCCATGAAGGCATTCAGCTCGTTCAGGCTGAAAGACTGGTCCACCAAAGGGCTGTTGACAGCGCTCCGGTTGGCCACGTGCACGCGCATGCCAAAGGCCTTGGCCCGCGCCGCCAGCGCTTTGGAAATATGGCCAAAGCCCAGCAGGCCCAGGGTCTGCGCGCCCAGCTCGGTGCGCAGCGCCGTCGGCCGGCCGGCCCAGTAAGTCCAGCGCTGCTGGCGCAAGTCAGCGTCGGCCGCCTGCAGCGGCACATGGCGCATCAGCAGGGCCGTCATCACGTATTCGGCAATCGCGCCTTCATGGCCGAAGCAGTTGCACAGCGCACTGTGCGCCGGCAGCAAAGCCGCGTCAATCGCGTCCGTGCCGGCCCCCGGCGCGTGGTAAAGCCGCACTGCCTTGGGCTGCGGCATGGCAGCGTCCAGCTTGATGCCGACGATCACGTCCGCCGTTTCATAGTGCTCGCGCTCGCCAGGCAAGGCCAGGCCGTCACTCAGGTCAATGATGTGGTGCCCAGGCCCCACCAGCGCGGCAAAACCCTGACGGAAGTTGCTGGCGTTCTGGCCGTGGAAGGCGATTTTCAAACTGGTTTGCGGCATTCAAGGTCCAAAAAAAATTCAAAAATTAAAAGTCCAAAATTACACATGAAGAGCCCCCAGCAACACCCGCGGCGCAAACTTGGCGCGGTGAATGCTGAAAAACGACTTTACATTGCGCACATTCGCGTCGCTGGTGAAAAGCCGCTGCGCCAGCGCCAGGTAGGCCGGCATGTCGGCCACATGCACCACCAGCACAAAGTCCGGCCCGGGCGAGACGCGGTAGCACTGCTGCACGGCGTCGTCGGCCACCACGCGTGCCTCAAAGGCCAGCGCCTCGTCGTTGCCTTGCCGGTCCAGCGTGATTTCGGTGAGAGCCGTGAGGCCGCGACCCAAGGTGGCTGCCATTTTGTCGGTGTTGAGCAGCGCAATCTGCTGCGCTATCAGGCCCGCGTCCCGCAGGCGCTTGACGCGCCGCAGGCAGGTGGGCGGCGATACATGGCAGCGCTCGGCCAGCGCCTGGTTGCTCAGTGAGGCGTCTTCCTGCAGCTCGTCGAGCAAGCGAAGGTCGATGCCGTCTAGCGTTATTTGTTCCATAAAAGTATATTTTTTGAAATTTAATTCAATTATCCAAGTTTAATGGAATTAAATTCCGTTAACGACCTTATTTTGATCGGATTAAAAATAAGCACAAACGTACCATCGGCTTCTTGATCTGATTTGATCTGATTTGATCTGAACCTAGGAGTTGGCTTATGTGTGGCATCGTCGCCGCGGTTTCCAACCGCAACATTGTTCCCGTCCTCGTGCAGGGCCTGCAGCGGCTCGAATACCGGGGCTATGACTCCTGCGGGGTGGCCGTGTATGCGGGTGGACTCAAACGCGCACGCAGCACCTCGCGCGTGGCCGAGTTGCAGGAACAAGTCAGCGTCGAACGCATCGAAGGCGGCACCGGCATTGCCCACACGCGCTGGGCCACGCACGGCGCGCCGGCGGTGCACAACGCGCATCCGCATTTCAGCCACGGCACGGGCGCAGGCGCCGATGCACGGCCGGGCCGGGTGGCGCTGGTGCACAACGGCATCATTGAAAACCACGACGAGCTGCGCGCCGCACTGCAAGCCAAGGGCTATGTGTTTCAAAGCCAGACCGACACCGAAGTCATCGTGCACCTGATGGACAGCCTGTACGACGGCGACTTGTTTGAAGCGCTGAAAGCCGCCGTGGCACAACTGCACGGGGCCTATGCAATTGCCGCCTTTTGCAAAGACGAGCCGCAGCGCGTGGTCGGCGCACGCGCCGGCTCGCCCTTGATTTTGGGTGTGGGCAAAGACCACAGTGAAAACTTTCTGGCCAGCGATGCGATGGCACTGGCCGGCGTGACCGACCAGATCTTGTACCTGGAAGAAGGTGACCTGGTGGACATGCAACTGGGCAAATACTGGGTGATAGACCGCCAGCACAAGGCCGTGACGCGCGAGGTCAAGACCGTGCAGGCGCACAGCGGTGCGGCCGAACTCGGGCCCTACCGCCACTACATGCAAAAAGAAATTTTTGAGCAACCGCGCGCCATTGCCGACACCCTCGAAGGCGTTAACGCCATCGTGCCCGAACTCTTTGGCGACGGCGCCTTCCGCAGCTTCAAAGACATTGACTCGGTGCTGATCCTGGCTTGCGGCACCAGCTACTACAGCGGCTGCACCGCCAAGTACTGGCTGGAAGACATTGCCGGCATTCCGACGCAGGTCGAAGTGGCCAGTGAATACCGCTACCGCACCAGCGTGCCCAACCCGCGCACCTTGGTGGTCACCATCACGCAAAGCGGCGAAACCGCCGACACCCTGGCCGCGCTGCGTCACGCGCAAAGCCTGGGCATGA
>CANIDW010000244.1 GCA_947466165.1 Comamonadaceae bacterium
CCAACCAGGCCCTGCAAGGCCAGGCCATCGACGCGCAATGCGCGTTGGCGCCCGAAGCCGCCAAGTTTTTGAACCTGGCCGCCGGCAAACTGGGCTGGTCGGGCCGCAGCATTCACCGCTGCCTCAAAGTCGCCCGCACCGTGGCCGACCTGGCCGGCGCCGCGCAGGTGCAAACCGGCCATGTGGGCGAGGCAGTGCAATACCGGCGGGGTTTGAAAGGCGCTTGAAAGCAGCGCGCGGCGCAAATCAAGTAAAGTGCAGCGGCGCGCCTTGCTGCGTGCCAACTCAACGCCGCACTTTCCACCTGAACATCCTCCATACACCATGCCACAAAGCGTTTTTAAAATCGGGCCGCTCCCTGCCGCTGCCAGCACCCTGAACAGTAGCCGCACACCCTTCAGCGACTGCAAAGCAGCCCAATGAGCAACGCCACCGCCCCAAGCCAGACCGTCTCGCGCCGCCTGGCGCAAGCCATCCTGACCGCCCGCCCCGAAAGCTGGCCTGCAGCGCGAGCCATCGGCCAACGCTTGTTGATGGACGTGGCCGGCATCTGTATCGCCGCCCGCCATGAAAACTATGTGCTGGCCGCGCTGGCCTCGGTAGAGCAAGACGGCCCCTGCAGCGTGATCGGCTTTGCCCAGACCTGCGGCGTGGAAGCCGCTGCTTTTGTCAACGGCATTGCTGCGCACGGCGAAGACTTTGACGACACCTACGAAGGCGGGCCGGTGCACGCCGGCGTGGTCATCGTGCCGGCTTTGCTGGCAGCCGCCCAGCGCCACAAGCTGTCGGGCGCCGACTTGTTGCGTGGCATCGCGGTGGGCTCTGAAGTCATGTGCCGCCTGTGCGCCGTGGCGCCCACCAAAGTGCACAAAGCCGGCTTTCACCCGACTGCCATCTTTGGTGTGATGGGCGCCGTGGCCGGCCTGGGCGCAGCCTTGCGCCTGAGCGAAGACGAGCTGGTAGACGCCTTCGGCATCGCCGGCAGCATGGCCTCGGGCATCATCGAATACCTGGCCGACGGCGCCTGGACCAAACGCATGCACCCCGGCTGGGCAGCGCAATCGGGCTACCGCGCCGTGCGCCTGGCGCAAGCCGGCTTCAAGGGCCCGGCCACGGTGTTTGAAGGCGAGCACGGCCTGTTTCATGGATTTGCCAACACCCAGAGCGGCGACTTCGAAGCCATGCTCAAGGACGTGGGCAAGCAGTGGATCTGGACCACGATTGCATTCAAGCCCTACGCCTGCGGCACCATGACCCACCCTTACATTGACTGCGCCCGCGACTTGCTGCGCCAGGGGCTGGTGCCGGCCGACATCGCGCAGATTGAGTGCGAAACCGCCGAAGGCATTGTTCACCGCCTGTGGGAGCCGCTGGCACTCAAGCAGTCGCCGCCCAATGCTTATGCGGCCAAGTTCAGCATTCCCTACGCGATTGCCGCCGGCCTGCTGCAAAACAACGCCGGTCTGGGCGAATACACCGAAGCCATGGTGCAACGCGCCGACCTGCGCGCGCTGGCCGCCAAGGTGCGCTACGTGGTCGACCCGGCCAACCCCTACCCCAAACAGTTCACAGGCCACCTGCGCGTCACCCTCCAAAACGGCAGCGTGATGGAGGCGCGGCAGGGCTACTTCAAGGGCGGCGCAGACCACCCGCTGAGCGACGCCGATCTGCAAACCAAGTTCTTTGCCAACTGCCTGCACGGCGGCCTGGCCAGGCCGCGCGCCGACGCCATGCTGGCCATGATCCAGCAGATCTTTGACGCGCCGCAGGTGGACTTGTCGCTGCTGGGGGCTTGATGTACTGAGCCCTAGGCTTGACGGGCGCTGGCTTGATCAGTCAAGCCACCAGCCGCTCAATCTTTGGGCGCTTCACTTTGCCAGCCTGGTAAAGGTCGTACTGCATCTGCATGCCAGCCCAAAGCTCGGGGCTTGTGCCAAAGGCCTGCGCCAGCCGGCAGGCCATGTCAGCAGAAATACCTGCCGATTGTGTGACCACGCGGGACAGCGTGACGCGATTAACGCCCAGCTTCACCGCGGCCTCGGTCACAGTGACTTCACCCAAATACTCCCGAAGGACTTCCCCGGGGTGCGGGGGATTGTGCATGCGTGTCATATGCGCCTCAATGGTAGTCGCGGTAATCTACAAGCACAGCGTCCGTTCCTTCGAACGCAAACACCATGCGCCAGTTTCCGTTGACGGTAATCGCCCAATGGCCTTTCAGGTCACCCTTCAAGGGGTGCAACGCCCACGCCGGAGCAGACAGGTCTTCCGGCTTTACCGCCTGATCAAGTGCTGCCAACTGAAGGCGTAAACGGGCTGCATGCGCGGCCTGAATACCCGCCTTGCTGCCGGTCTCAAAAAAACGCTGCAGACCTTTGTGTCGGAAGCTTCTGATCATTGGTTTTATTGTAGCGTGTAGCGCATCACCTTACAGGTTGTGCCGCTCTCCATTTAAACCGGGCTGTTGCAGCGAGGGTTTACCCGATCCGTGTCCATTTCATCTTGGTATGGCGATGGACGCATTCAGTATTGGACCCGGCTCGAGTTGAATTTAGAATGAAAATACTTGTCCACCATCTCCCAAGTGGTGAATGCAGATAAGCAACCGGCCTTGCTTCACCTTAAATTTCAGTGGGCGTTCCTATTGCAGTGTGCCGTGCTGAGCTTTCGTTACCGGGCCAACAGACTCTATGACCAACGTTTCAACGCCTCAGCCCCGCGGCTTCATCGTCGACCGTCAGGACGGCCAAGCGCCACTGCCGGGCAGTCTGCACACCAACCGCCGTCTGTCGCAGTGGCTGGCCTTTGACGAGTCCGGCTTTGTGCAGGTGTTCACCGGTAAGGTCGAACTCGGTCAGGGCATCCTGACCGCTTTGCAACTGCTGGCCGCTGAAGAGTTGGACGTGCCGCTGTCGGCTGTGCATCTGTGCAGCGCCAGCACCGGACGCGGCCCCGATGAAGGCATGACATCGGGCAGCCTGTCGGTGCAAGACAGCGGCAGCGCATTGCGTCAGGTCTGCGCCGAGGTGCGGGCGATGGCCTTGCTGCGCGCCGCAGCACTGGCGGGCCAACCTGCCCACACGATCACGGTGAGCGAGGGGCGCTTTCGCTCAGCGCAGGGGCAGGACCTTGGCGACTACGCAACTTTGTTGCGGAGTGTCAACCTGGACATCGAGTGTGCGGGCACAGCGCGCCCCAAGGCTGCGGCTGAGCGGCGCCTGCTGGGACAGGCAAGCACACCGCGGCTGGACCTGGCTGACAAAGTGTTTGGCCAGGCCCGCTTCATTCATGATTTGCGGCTGCCCGGCATGCTGCATGGCCGCGTGCTGCGACCCGCCACGCCAGACGCCGCATTGCACCGCCTGCCCGATGCGGCGCTGGCCACGCTGGCCGAGGGTGTGCGCTGGTGGGCCGACGGACGTTTTATTGCCGTGGTGGCGGACTCAGAGCGCAATGCCGATGCGGCAACTACCCGCCTGGCCGGCCTGATCGAATGGCATGCCGGCGCGCCCTTGCCCGACATGCACGATCTGGGCAGTTTCCTGACCTCCGCCCCGCACCAGACCACGGTGACGGTAGAGCGGGGTGATGCCGACTGGCCCGCTGACGGCCTGCATCATGAGGCGGTTTACCTCAAGCCTTATCTGGCGCATGCCTCCGTCGGCCCATCGTGCGCACTGGCGCAGTGGGACGGCCGCCAGCTGCAGGTCTGGACGCACAGCCAGGGCATTCACAACCTGCGCGACGATATCGTCAAGGCCCTCGCACGCGAGGCCGTGCCGGTGGCCAAAGCCGACATCCTGATTCACCACGTCGAGGGCTCCGGCTGCTATGGCCACAATGGCGCTGACGATGTCGCTTTTGATGCCGTGCTGATGGCCTTGC
>CANIDW010000245.1 GCA_947466165.1 Comamonadaceae bacterium
AGGCGCTGCCGCGCGTTGAAGCCGTCCAGGCCTGGAGCGACCCGGGAGCCTTGCGCACGCTGCGCCAAATGCTGCTGGCTTCCCAGCGCCCGCTGGTGATTGCCGGCGGTGGCGGCTGGACACCGCAATCTGCCCAGGCCCTGCAGCGCTTTGCCGAGAACTGGCGGCTGCCTGTCGGTAATGCCTTTCGCTTTCAAGACACCTTTGACAACCACCACCCGCTGTATGCCGGGGATGTCGGTATTGGCCTGAACCCCAAGCTGGCTGCCCGCATCAAAGCCAGCGATCTGATCCTTGCCATCGGCCCGCGTTTGGGGGAGATGACCACCGGCAACTACACGCTGATCGAGGCACCGCGTCCGCAGCAAAAGCTAGTGCATATTCATGCCAGCGCTGAAGAGCTCAACCGCGTGTTCCAGGCCGACCTGGCCATCAACGCCACCATGAATGCTGCTGCGCGCTCGCTGGAGGTGCTCAGCGCCCCCGTGTCGGTGCCCTGGGAGGCGTGGAGCGCTTCAGCCAATGCCGACTACCTGGGGAACCTGGTGCCGCAAGCCCTGCCGGGTGAGATCGATATGCCGGCCATCGTTGGCTTGTTGCAAAAGCATTTGCCTGAAGATGCAGTGATGACCAATGGTGCAGGCAACTTTGCCAGCTGGGTTCATCGATTTTTTAAACACCACGGCCTGGTCAAGGGACATAAAACACAGTTGGCGCCCACCGTGGGGGCTATGGGCTATGGGGTGCCGGCAGGTATTGCTGCGGCCATCACCACCGGGCGTGTGGCTTTGACCATGGCTGGTGACGGCGACTTTTTAATGAACGGGCAGGAGTTGGCCACGGCCGTGCAGCACGGCGCCAAAAGCATCATTGTTTTGCTCAACAACGGCATGTACGGCACCATACGCATGCACCAGGAGCGCGCTTATCCAGAGCACGAAAGCGGCTCTGGCCTGAAAAATCCGGACTTTGCGGCTCTGGCACGCGCTTATGGCTATGCCGGCGTTCGAATCACCCGAACCGCCGAGTTTGAGGCTGAGCTGCTGGCGGCGCTGTCGCGCCCGCAGGGAACTGTGATTGAGGTGATGCTGGACCCTGAGGTGATCACCACGCGCGGCACTTTATCGGCCATCACACAAAACGCCAAAGCAGCCCGGACCTGACATCCGGCGACCCTTGTTTTTTAGATAAAAAAAGGCCGGTTAACACCGGCCTTTTTCATGATCAGCCGGGGCTGATTATTTGACGTGCTTACCGATCAGGCCAGCCATCTCGAACATCGAGACTTGAGGCTTGCCGAACACAGCCTTGAGCTTGTCGTCCGCATTGATCATGCGCTTGTTGACTTTGTCCTGCAGGCCTTTGGCTTTGATGTAAACCCAGAGCTTGCTGACAATTTCAGTGCGTGGCAAAGGCTTGTCGCCCACCACGGCTGCCAGAGCTGCGCTCAGGGTCAGTGGCTTCATGAACGCTGCATTGGGCGTGCGCTTTTTCGCAGGAGCCTTTTTGACGGCGGCCTTCTTAGCAGGTGCTTTTTTCGCAGCTACTTTTTTGGCAGGGGCTTTCTTCGCAGCGACTTTTTTAGCAGGTGCTTTTTTCGCTGGGGCTGCTTTCTTCGCAGCTACTTTCTTTGCCGGAGCAGCCTTTTTTGCTGGCGCTTTTTTTGCCGGTGCTTTTTTTGCAGTTGCCATGATTGATTTTCCTTCTAGAAGTTGATTAATCACCAATGAAATTAACTAGTTCTCATTGGCAAAGCGGATCCTACTGGAGAAAACGACTTTTTCACAGGAGAATTTGATTTTTTCACTGGTTTTTTCACAGTTTTTCCTCTGAAAAGCTAAATTAAACGCAAAAACTCAGGCGGAGGCCATGGAATTGACCAGTGCCTGCCCGCCGCCGAAGCTGCTTTGAACAGGTGCTTGGCCGCCTAATGAGACGCGAATAGCGCAGTATTTGAACTCCGGAATTTTGGCAAACGGATCCAGTGCAGCGTTGGTGAGTTTGTTGATGGCCGCTTCGTAATAGCAAAAAGGCACGAACACTGCACCACGCGGTGAGCTCTCGTCGGCGCGGGCGTACAGGCAGACTGTGCCGCGCCTGGATTCAATCGTCACCACATCGCCGGGTTTGCCGCCTATGTCCGCCAGGTCCAGCGGGTGAACCATGGCAACCGGGTCGGGCTCAAGTGCATCCAGCACAGTGGCACGGCGCGTCATGCTGCCGGTGTGCCAGTGCTCGAGTTGCCGGCCGGTGATCAGGACCATGGGGTAATCGGTGTCAGGGCGCTCGTTGGCCGGGATGATGTCGGCCGGCACAAAACGGGCGCGTCCGGTGTCACGCGGAAAACTGTCCACGAAAACCACCGATTGACCCGGGTCACCTTCATGGATGCAAGGGTAAGTGACGGCGTGCTCGCGGTCCAGTCGTTCCCATGTGATGCCACCAATACTTGGCATGGTGTGGCGCATTTCATCAAAGACTTCACTCACATGCTGGTACTGCCAGTCCAGACCGAGCCGCTGGCCGATCTGCTGAATGATCCACAGGTCTTGACGGGCGTCCCCGGGTGGCTTGATGGCCTGACGACCCATCTGCACCAAGCGGTCGGTGTTGGTGAAACTGCCGTCTTTTTCAGGGAAGGCGCTGGCCGGAAGGATCACATCGGCCAGGTAAGCGGTCTCTGTCAAAAAGATGTCCTGCACCACCAGGTGCTCCAGTGCGGCCAGGGATTCGCGCGCATGGTTGGCATCGGGGTCTGACATAGCCGGGTTTTCGCCTTGCACATACATACCGCGAATCACGCCTTTTTTGATGGCATGCATCACCTCGACCACAGTCAGGCCAGGTTTTTCGTCAAGTGTTCCGGCCGGCAGCTTCCATGCTTTTTCAAACTTGGCGCGCACCGCCGGGCTTGAGACGTGTTGGTAGTCAGGCAACATCATGGGGATCAAGCCTGCATCGGACGCGCCCTGTACATTGTTTTGACCGCGCAAGGGGTGCAACCCGGTACCGGGGCGGCCGATCTGGCCCGTCATCAAGGCCAGCGCTATCAGGCAACGCGCGTTGTCGGTGCCGTGCACGTGCTGCGACACGCCCATGCCCCAGAGAATCATTGAACTTTTGGACGTGGCGTAAAGCCGCGCCACATAGCGCAAGGTGTCGGCGTCAATGCCGCAGATCGGCGCCATCAATTCAGGCGTATAGCCTTGCACATTCTGTCGCAACTCCTCGTAGCCTATGGTGCGGCTGGCGATGAAAGCCTCGTCAACCAGTCCCTCGGTGACGATGACATTCATCAAGGCGTTCAGCAAGGGTACGTCCGTGTCAGGCTTGAACTGCAAATGCCGGTGCGCCATGCGGGTGAGGTCCGAGCGGCGGGGGTCCAACACCAGCAGCTTGCTGCCATTTTTAACGGCGTTCTTGATCCAGGTGGCGGCTACCGGATGATTGACCGTCGGGTTGGCGCCAATGATGACGATCACTTCGGCTTTGCTGACATCCATGACGGGGTTTGACACGGCGCCTGAGCCAATGCCTTCAAGCAGCGCCACCACGGATGAGGCGTGGCATAAGCGCGTGCAGTGGTCTACGTTGTTGCTGCCAAAACCGGTGCGTACCAATTTCTGGAACAGATAAGCCTCTTCATTGCTGCCTTTGGCTGAGCCGAAACCGGCAAGAGCTTGCGGGCCGTGCTGATCACGGATGGCGGCCAGCTTGCCGCCGGCCAACTCGAGCGCTTCTTCCCAGCTGGCTTCTCGGAAAACATCGAGCACGCGGTCCGGGTCCATGCTGAAATTGCCGTTTTTAGGCGCATCAGCGCGACGGATCAAGGGCTTGGTCAGCCGGTGAGGGTGATGGGCATAGTCAAAGCCGTAGCGACCTTTG
>CANIDW010000246.1 GCA_947466165.1 Comamonadaceae bacterium
GTCTTTCATGGCGCCGAACGCTGCCAGCCGCATGGTCAACAAGGCCAGCCCGATGTCCAGCGGTATCGCCACCCACATGTTGAGCAGGCCCAGACCGGTAGGCGCCGGCAGGTACAGGTACAAGATGAAAATCGCCGGTACAAAAGCCAATGTGTAAAGGTAAGTGACCTTGGCAAACGCGGCCAGCGGTTGTCCGGCGTCGGGCGACACGGTTTGCAGGTTGTTCATGCCAAACCAGCACAGCGCGCCCAGTGGCACCAGCGATATCACCCAGGCAAAGCCGGCGTTCTGAATCCAGGTGGGCGTGCCTGCGGGGATTTTTCCGAAGATCCAGCCGCTGTCTTTCACCAGGGTCATGGGCTCGCCGCCCAAGGCCCCGAAGAGGCCCATGGTCATGACCAGTGGAATGACGATCTGCATGGTCGTCACCCCGAAATTGCCCAGGCCCGCGTTCAGGCCCAGCGCGGTGCCTTGCAAGCGCTTCGGGAAAAAAGTGCTGATGTTGGCCATGGAGCTGGCGAAGTTGCCGCCGCCTACGCCGGACCACAAAGCCATGAGCTGGAAAACCCAGAGCGGCCATTCGGGGTGCTGCAAGGCGATGCCGGTGCCGATGGCCGGTGCCAGCAGCATGCTGGTGGTTAAAAAGATGGTGTTGCGACCGCCGGCCAGTCGAACCAGAAAAGACGCCGGGATGCGCATGGTGGCGCCGGCGATGCCCGAGATGGCGGTCAGCGTGAACAGCTCGGCCGGGGTGAATGGGAAACCCAGGTTGAGCATTTGCACGGTGATGATTCCCCACATGCCCCAGACCGCAAAGCCACACAGCAGCGCGGGCACAGAGATCCAGAGGTTGCGGTAAGCGATGCGCTTGCCGGTGCTGTCCCAAAATCGTTCGTCCTCTGGTTGCCAGACGCTCACGTCAGGCCCCTTCGGGAGCCTGGGTGAAGCCGAAGATGGGGTTAGGGGCGTGCTGAGAGTGCGCATGGTTTTTTCTTTTCCAAAAAATTGCAATAAGTGGCGCTTGTGTCAAGCCGGCGCGAGCACCGCGATGGGGCCCATGATCTGGGTGCGACGTACCTCAGTCCAATACATCCAGATCAGCGAGACCCAGACCACGCCATACAAAAGCATGAAAGCACTGGAGCGCACGCCTGTCATGTCGAGTAAAACGCCGAAGGCGATTGGCAGCACAAAGCCGCCCAGTCCGCCGGCCAAGCCCACGATGCCGCTGATGGCGCCGATGTTGCCGACGTAGTCATCGCTGATGTACTTGAAGACGCTCGCCTTACCGAAAGCCCAGGCGATACCCAAAATGAACATCAGAACGGTAAAGCCGTACACGTTCAGGCCGATGTGGAAAGTAGCGGGGCCATGAACAGTCATCACGGTGAAGTCCGTTTGCGGGTAGGACAGCAGAAACAAGCAGATCCAGCTCACCCACATGACCCACCAGGTCACGCTGTGCGCACCGTATTTGTCGGACAGCACCCCGCCAAACGCACGCAACACACCGCCAGGCAATGAAAAACATGCCGCCAGCAAAGCTGCTGTGCGTATGTCCAAACCAAATTCACCGACGTAGTACTGCACCATCCAAAGCGACAGCGCCACGTAGCCGCCAAACACGATGCTGTAGTACTGGCAGTACTTCAGAACCTTGGGGTCCTTGAGCGTCTTGAGCTGGTCTCGAAAGCTCACCGTGCCGGACACCACGTGCGAAGGATCGCTGTGGCTGAACATCCAGAACAGCACCAGCGCAGCCAGCATGATGGCTGCGTAGACCTGCGGCACGACAGCCCAGCCAAAAGCCACCAGCAGCACGGGTGCTACAAATTTATTGACGGCTGCGCCAGAGTTGCCGGCGCCATAAACCCCCATCGCCATGCCTTGGCGATCTTTGGGGAACCAGCGTGCGACATAGGGTGTGCCAACCGAAAAAGCACCGCCCGCCAGACCTACGAAAAGCCCTATCGTCAGGAAATGCCAATATTCGCTGGCGTAGCTCATGAGCCAGATGGCCGGCACAGTGATCGCCATCAGGGTCGTCATGATGATGCGTCCGCCGTAGCGGTCGGTCCAAATGCCCAGGGGCACGCGGATCAGCGAGCCGGTGAGCACCGGCATGGCGGTGAGCAATCCGAACTGCGTGGCGTTGAGGTTCAGCATTTTGCGGATCGGTATGCCGATCACGCCGAACATCATCCACACCATGAAACACACGGTAAAGGCCAGGGTGCTGACAATCAACACCGACCAAGCTTTTCTTGAGTTGCCCAATTCTGAGGCCATGCACTTCTCCAGGAGATGGGCATGACTGTCGTTGGACACGCATGATTTGCCTATCCATCGAAAGGTGGTGTAGCGGGCGCCATCTGAACTAGGCAGCACCGGCGCATGCTGGCCGGGGCTAGCTCTGAAGGACTAGCACAGGCTCAACGTGGCGACTTCTTGATCCTGGTCAAACCGGCCGCCGGGTCAGTCGCATAAACCGCAGCTTGCACCCGCGAACCTAACTGGAGTTTGCGCAAAATATTTTGCACATGAATCTTTACAGTGGCTTCGGCAATGACAAGCTGCCGGGCGATCAGCTTGTTGCTGTCGCCTTGGGCAATCAGGGCGAGCACTTCACGCTCGCGTGCTGACAGCAGGGTCATGCCTATCTCTTCAGGCAGCGCGCCGCTGTCTGCGGGCGCTGAATCCGGCGAAGCGGTTGGCGCAGCTGCTGCCTTGGCACGAAAAGCAATAAGTAGCTTGGCCATCATCTCCGGGCTGATCACCGGCTCACCAGCCAATACTTTGATGATGTAGGCAGAGAGATGATCCAGCTCAACGGTTTTGAGCAAGTACCCGTCTGCACCGGCTTGCAGGGCGGCACTCAGGTCGTCTTCGTTTTCGCTGACGGTGAGCATCAGGATGCGGGTCCCTGGCGCCGCTTCTTTGAGGGAGACAATGCCGTCGACACCGCGCACGCCGGGCAGGTGGTTGTCGAGCAAAATCAAATCCGGGCTATCGCGGTCTATCTGTCGCAGTGCCTCGCCAATATCGCCGGCCTGGCCGGATACGCTAAAGCGCTCGTCTTGCGTCAGCAGCGCAACCAGGCCGCGGCGGAAAAGTGCATGGTCGTCCACCACCAGCAGCTTGAATTGAGGGGTCATGCGCTTTGCGCCAAGGCGCTTGGATGTTGGCTATCACGCACTTCGGGATGGGGTGGCAAACGCAGCGTGATGGTGCAGCCCTGCCCGGGCACAGAAACAATATGCACTTCAGCACCTAATCGCAAGGCGCGCTCACGCATGATGTTCAGCCCCACATGCGAGCTGTCCAGTTGCTGTGATGTCTCAAAACCGCTGCCGTTGTCCTGGACTGCAAAGTGCCAGGCTGCGCCTTTATGTACCTGCAGTGTCACCTGACTGGCCTGGGCATGTTTGCGCACATTAGAAAGCGCTTCTTGCATCACGTGCAGCACCTGCACTTGCACATCTGCGGGCAGCGGCAGGCCCTCGCCCTGCACCTGCAGTTCGGCGGCCAAGCCGCTTTGCTGCTGGAATTTTTGCAGAGTTTCTTGCAGCGCTGATTCGATGTCATCGGTGTTGGTGCGTGTGCGAAAGTGCACCAGCAGCTCGCGCACGTCATGAATGCTTTCACGCAGACCGGCATCGAGCTCGTCAAGCGCAGTGTGCAGATTTTCTTTGTGGCTGCGCTCGTCAGCGCTGCGCAGCAACTGCACTTGAATTTTCAAAAAAGCCAGAGACTGTGCGATGGAGTCGTGCAGGTTGCGTGCCAGCATGGTTCTCTCTTGAGCAACAGCCGCTTCACGCTCGAGCGCGGCCACGCGCAAGCCTTCCAGGGAACTGGCCAGATGGCTGGCCA
>CANIDW010000247.1 GCA_947466165.1 Comamonadaceae bacterium
AGCGCCCGGCGCCCGTTCAAGCGAAATTTCTCAAGAACTTGTGACATGTTCAAAGCGGGTTTGTTAACTGAGCATCCAGCGCAGGGGCGCCATCACCAGTTGAGGGAACGCAATCAGCAAGCCCATCACAACCACCTGCGACACCAGAAAAGGCCAGACGCCTTTGATGACATCGTGCATGGGAATCTTGCCGACGCCGCACACCACGTTGAGCACCGTGCCCACAGGCGGCGTCAACAGGCCGATGGCATTGTTGATGATGAACAGCACGCCAAAGTACACCGGGTCAATGCCGGCCTGGCGCACCAGCGGCATTAAAACCGGTGTGAGGATCAGCACCGTGGGTGCAAAGTCCAGCGCCGTGCCCACCACCAGTACCATCAGCATGAGCATGACCATGAGCAGCATCTTGTTGTCGATGAAAGGCTCCATCATGGCGACTACCTGGGCCGGAATGTTGGCCACCGTGATCAGCCAGGCCGATACCAGCGCCGCCGCCACCAGGAACATCACGATCGACGAGGTCTTGGCGGCGTTGAGGATGAGTTGGTACAAGTCCTTGAACTTGATCTCGCGGTAGATAAACAGGCCGACAAACAGCGAATACACCACAGCCACCACGGCCGCCTCGGTGGGTGTGAACACGCCCATTTTCATGCCGCCGATGATGGTGATGGCCAGCAGGTAAGACCAGAAAGCGTTGGCCGTGACCTTGAGCTTTTCTGCCATGGGCACACGCGGCGCCACCTGCACATCGTCATTGCGCGCGACGATCCACCAGGTGATGATCAGCGCCAGACCCATCAGCAGGCCCGGAAAGATGCCGGCCATGAAGAGCTTGGAGATCGACACGCCACCGATCACGCCAAACAAAATAAAGCCGATCGAAGGCGGGATCACCGGCGCGATGATGCCGCCGGCGGCAATCAAGCCGGCCGAACGGTCCATGCGGTAGCCGGCCTTGCGCATCATGGGCATCAGCACAGCGGCCAGCGCCGCAGTATCGGCCACGGCCGAGCCGGACAGGCTGGCCATGATGATGGCGGCAAACACCGCCACATAACCCAGGCCGCCACGGAAGTGGCCCACCCAGACCATGGCCGAATTGACAATGCGCCGGCTCATACCGCCGGCATTCATCAACTCGCCGGCCAGCATGAAAAAGGGCACCGCCATCAACGGAAAATTGTCTGCGCCGTTGATCAGGTTTTGCGACACGATCTGCGTGTCAAAAGTATCCAGGTGCAGCATCAGGGCCACGCCCGACACCAGCAGCGAAAAAGCCAGGGGCATGCCCAGCGCCATGGCGGCCAGCAAGGAGGTCACAAAAATAAAGACGGTCATCGCTTGGCCCCCACGATGTGCTGCTCGCCGCCGTCTTCAGAGTCCTGCACTTCTATCAATTCGTCGTCGCTGTAGCCGCCACGCGCCAGGCGCAGCAGCTTGCCCAGGATCATCAGGCCCATGGCCACGCTGGTGATGTAGCCCACGCCGTAGACCAGGCTCATGGGAATTTCGGTGACCGCAGAAAAGGTGGTGGCATTGATATGGTGCTGTTTGAAGGTGCCGTAAAACATCAGCACGCAGCAGCCCAGCATCAGCAAGTTAGACAAGGCAAAGCAAAAGCGCTTGCCGGCGCCCGGCAGGACGCGAATCAAAGTGTCCAGCCCCAGGTGCGCGTTGTCGCGCATCGCCACAATGGCGCCTAAAAAGGTGACCCAGATAAATAGAAAGCGGGACAGCTCTTCAGAGCTGATCAGCCCCGAGTTAAATCCATAGCGCAGCACCACATTGCCAAACACCATGATGACCATCACCGAGAGCATGATGACCAAGGTGAATTCGGCAAACCGGAAAAAAAGATTGTTGAGTTTTTTCATAAATCCTGTCACACCCCCCCGCCTCGCGGCAGGGGGTGCTTATGGCCCAAGGGTTACTTGGTATCTGCAATCGCTTTGAGCAAGGTCAGGCCGTTTTTCTCGCCGAAGGTTTTGGCGATCTCGGCAGAAACGATGGCCTGGAACGGAGCCATGTCGACGACTTCGATCACTTGCATGCCGGATTTCTTGAGTTCAGAAACCACTTTGCCGGCGTTCGCTGCGTTCAGCCCGCGCTGGTACTTGGCCGCTTCGCGAGCAGCTTCCACCACGATGGTCTGGAAGTTGGCCGGCAGGCTGTCGAACTTGGCCTTGTTCATGGCCAGGATGATCGGTGAGTAAACGTGGTTGCTCACGGTGAGGTGTTTTTGCACTTCATAGAACTTGGACGAGTAAGTCACATTGATCGGGTGCTCTTGCGCGTCAAAGGTGCCTGTTTCGAGCGCGGTGTACAGCTCGGAAATCGGCATCGGTGACGGGTTCATGCCCAGCAGTTTGAAGGCCTGGATGTGGTACGGGTTGGGCGTGGAGCGGATCTTCAGGCCCTTGAGGTCTTCAGGCTTGTTGACCGGGCGCTTGTTGTTGGTGAATGCGCGCCAGCCGTTTTCCCAGTAAGCCAGTCCTTTCATGCCGTGGGGCGACAACTCGTTGAGCACGCCGGTGCCGATGGCGCCGTCGAGCACGTTGTAGGCATGCTGCGCGCTGCGGAACACAAAAGGCAACTCCATGGCCGCGGTGTTGGCCACGATGCCGTTGTAGTTGGAGGCGCCGCTGGAGACGATGTCGATGGTGCCGCCGCGCACGCCGTTGATCATGGCTGCGTCATTGCCCAGCTGGTTGGCCGGGAAGATGGTGATCTCAACGTCACCTTTGGTGCGCTCTTTGACCAGCTCCGCCATTTTGACGGCGGCTGCATGCTGGCCGTCTGTCGCGTTGACAGCGTGGCCAAGCTTGAGGTTGAACTTGGCGGCAAAGGCGGCAGTGCCGACCGTGGCCATCAGGCAAGCGATAAGGACTTTTGAAATTTTCATGGTTGATGTCTCCTGGTTAAAAAATCTTGGCGCAATGTTTTTTGCATTGTTACCTTCTTCACAAAAGCGCCAACCCGAATGAATGCCGGGTGGTCGCACTCCCTTTGGCAGCAGCCCTCGCTGCTGCCTTGGCTCAGTCGGTCGGCATGCCGTACTCGTCCGCGCTGAAAATCGTGTGGAACACCGTGCCGTCGAACATATCGATCAAGGCTTTAGAGACTTCGCGGCTTTTCAGACGCACTTCCGAAGCCAGCGCGAACTCAATGGATTCGCGGCTGGGGTAGCGCACTGAGAGCACCATTTCCAGGTGCGGGTCGTTCACGTCGCTTTCGACCTGGCGCAGCACACGCACTTCCTGGGCGCCGGGAAAGCGTGTCCACAAAGGCACCAGCTCTTTGCGTATGTAGTTGTTGAAAGCGGCTTCAAAACCGGGTTTGACCTGGCCGCGAAAAAATGCACAACGGATGAACATGAAATTCCTTGAAAGGGTGGCAAAAAAAGGGGTGAATTCAGGCTGTGGCGCCGTCAGCTTGCAAGGCCGCCAGCGCAGCGGCCAGCAGTTGCCCGACGGGCCGGTTGATGTCGATGCGCACAACATCGAGTTCGTCGGCGCCGGGTCGCTCGAGCGCATGCAGCTGGCTGGCCAGCAACTCCGGGTGCATGTAATGGCCGGTGCGCAAGGCCATGCGCTGCTCAATCAATTCAGCCGGGCCGTCCAGAAAAATAAATTGCAGCGGCGCAGCCAAGTAGCGAATGCGCTCTCGGTAGGCACGTTTGAGCGCCGAGCAAGCCAGCACGCGGCCGCCGGATGTTTCTTCGGCCGGCTGGGCAAGGAGCCGCCCGATGCTGTCCAGCCAGGGCCAGCGGTCAGCGTCTTCCAGCGCAATACCCGCGCGCATTTTTTCTACGCTTGCCGGCAGGTGCAGGTCATCGCCGTCCACCATGGTCAGACCCAGCTCAG
>CANIDW010000248.1 GCA_947466165.1 Comamonadaceae bacterium
AGCAGCCGGGGGACGAAAGACAGCCTGTCTTTGCATGGCATGGGCGAGGGCTTGCGCGCCCTGCTGCTGCAAATGAACCTGACGCCGGCCGTCATTGCCGGCCACTCGGCCGGCGCCGCTATCGCAGCGCACATGGTCTTGCAGCAATCTAGCCTGGCCCCAACGCATGTGATTGGCTTGAACCCTGCCTGGCTGCAGATTCCCGGCATGCCCTCATGGATTTTTGGACCGGCTGCCAAACTGGCCGCCATCAACCCGATTTCAGCCTGGGCAACCGCCAAGCTGGCCGGCCAGCCGTCGGTGATTGCCAAGTCCATTGCCCAAACCGGCTCCAGGCTGGATGCGCACGGTACAGCGCTGTACAAAACAGTGTTCAGCCACTCCGGTCATGTGCACAGCGTACTGGGCATGATGGCGGCCTGGAACCTGTCTGAACTCGCAAGCAAGCTGCCACAACTCAAAAACAAGGTTTCTATGTTGGTGGGCTCTGAGGACCGCACCGTGCCGCCTGAATTGGCTCAAAAGGCTTGCAATATGCTGCCGCAGGCTCAGCTGTATCTACAGCCGGGCTTGGGCCACCTGGCGCATGAAGAAGACCCACAGAGCACCGCGGCGCTGATCATGAAAGTTTGTGGACTTACTTAGACGCGAAACGCTTGAGCAATGCAACAACTTCTGTCGGGCTGTTGGAGATAGCGTCTGCCCCAAAAATTTCTGGCTGTAAATCAATCAGCATGAAAATAGGGCCGCCTAAGAGCACTTTGGCATGGGGGTTTCCGGAGCTTTTCTTGAGCCGGGCAATCAGCTCGGGCAACTTCAACAACTGAGACTCGATGGCCACCGAAATGCCGATGACGTCGAACCATTCATTGGCAGCTGCCCGCACCAGCTCTTGCTCGGTCGAGGAAATTTCAATGACGACAGTAGCACCCTCCCGTCTGAACAAGTCAGCGACGATGGTGGCGCCCAAAAAGTGCATCGAGCCGGGCGCGCAGCACAGCATCACATGAGCCTGCTGACCCTCTGCTTGCGGTCCATCCCTGAATTCATAGCCCAGGCGGTAGGTGACCTGGTGCATCAAAGCCAGGCCGCAAGTGACCTCGGTGAAGCTGCACAAGTCCTTGTCCCACAGGGCGCCCAGATGTCTGGCAGCGGGGGTGATCAACTCCAGAAAAATGCGTTCATGCACAACCCCCTGGTCAACCAGGGCGTCCACAATTTTGTTGACTTTGAGGGAATCACCCTCCCGGCAGGCCTGGGTGAACTCGTTGAACTCCGGGAAGGGCTCAGGGTTGCTTTCTGAAATTTCCTGGGCCGACAAACGGGCGCTGTAATTTTGAGAGCTCAACAGCCTGGGAATGAGCTGCTCCTCAACGACTTTTTGCAACGAGTCTTTGCACTCATCGTTGGCAGACCACGAGTGATCTGAACGTTTTGCAGAACCCAGTGAGCCAGAGAACTGAGGCATCAAATACCTTGCGGGAGACTAGCGTACCAACCGGTTAGGGGGTGATCGGGGCATTCTTGCCAGCAAAATAGCATGCCGATCCGCTAGTCATGCATGGTTTATAAATAGTTTTTACAGAGTTTTCAACGCTCCAAAACCCTTGCTCTTCAAAGGGATAACTATCTTTAGGTGTCTTTATGCAGGGAATTCCTTCATAAATGGGAACTTAATGGGTTGATTATTTTTTACGTTCTGGCGAACCCCAATAAGTGTGCCGTGTCTTTCAGGAAGATCCTCAGATGCGCCATCGGGTCTCGGCGTGTCAGCTCTTTGTTCATATACGACTCAAAGGTCAGCTTTTGAACATCTCGGTCTTCACAAATTTTGACAAACTTCTCCCGGCGTTTGTCACTTTGATACCAGAAATATTGCATCACGCCCAAGATCCAAAACACCTTGCCATGCTGCTTCATGAACACCTTGCGACCTTTTTTCAAGCAGCTCGGATTGCCCGTTTTCAAGGCCATATGCGCAGCACGGGCCATGGTGCGGGCGCAATCCATGGCGTAATAAATACCCTCACCCGAAGAAGGCGCCACCACACCGGCAGCGTCACCCACCACCAACACGTCACGTCCGTTGTCCCACTGGGGCAGCGGCTTCAGGGGTATCGGGGCGCCTTCGCGCCGCAATGTGAGCGCATCCGAGAGGCCCGCTACTTTTCTCAAGTGACCTGTCGCGCTGCGCAATGAAAAGCCCTTGTCGGCACTGCCGGTGCCAACGCTCATGGTTTTGCCATGCGGGAACACCCAGCCGTAAAAATCAGGTGAGACCTCGCCCTGGTAGTAAACGTCGCAGCGTTCACCGTCATGCGAAGCTTTTTCTACGGGGGCCTGGATGATCTCGTGGTATGCGAAAACGTACTTCGTGCGGTCGGAATAGGGAATTTGCTGACGGGCCACCTCAGAGCGTGCACCGTCGGCACCGATCACCATGCGTGTAGAGACTTTGGTGGCTTGTGGCGGGATGGCCGAAGCATGGTCTTTACCGGTCACTGGCGTGTAATGCACCCAGAGCATTCCAGACTCATCCCGGTCAATTTTGTCAAACAAGGCTTGTTGCCGGACAGCACCGGAGGCAGCAGCGCGTTCGCGCAAAAATTCATCGAAGTCCTGCCTGTCGACCATGCCCACAAAACCGTTGTCAATGTGCATGTCAACTTGGTTATCGGACGGCGAAATCATGCGCGCGCAACGAATTTTGGCCACCAGCAAATGGTCTGGAATATCAAAGTCTTTGATCAGGCGCGGCGGTATCGCACCGCCACATGGCTTAGGCCGGCCTTTGCGGTCCAGCAATAAAACCCGCCATCCCTCGCGGGAGAGATCATTGGCGGCAGTCGCACCCGAGGGACCTCCGCCGACGACCACGAAATCAAAATCGGCATGGCTCATAGTGCGGTCCTACCTTTCCATAAAATGGAGTTGTCTACAGTTGTTTTGATCGTTGGCACACCGACCGGGCGCATACGAAATGCCACGAATGCTGAGGCTAAAAACATCAGCGATTGAAATGCGAATACAGCGAGGTAGGCCAGTCGGGTGTCGCCCAACAAAGCATGTGCCAGGTCACTGGCCCCGGTACCTACCAGTCCACCCAAACCAAAGGCAAGCGCCTGGGCTGCACCCCATAAACCCATGCGCGTGCCTTCCCGGCCTGGCCCACCCTCCCCCGCTAAAGACATCATGGTGGCAATCGCTGCAATGGAGAAAGCACCATTGGCAACGCCCAGAAAGACCACGTTGGCTTTGAGTGGCCATGGGTATGACAGCATTTCCATGGCTGACACGGACAAGCCTACCGTGGCTAGCGCAGAAAAAATGCACCCACCCAGCATCCAGGCATGCACCGAGCCCAGGCGGCCGGCCACCCAGCGCGAACTCGCGCCCGCAACGCACAGCATGCCCATCAATACGCCCATGTGATGCCAGCCCGAGAGCTGTGTGGTCTTGCCTGGCGACATGCCATGCACCGCGCCTGCAAACGGCTCCAAAATTAAATCCTGTGCGCTGTAAGCGAGCATCGACAAAAAGACAAAAATAGTGAAGGTTCTTGCTTTGGGCTCAGACCAGACTTCGATGAATGTTTTCTTAAAGTCCGCCGGGCTGGACTTCTTGACGGGAACCAAGCCATCGTATGATTTTTCGAGGCGCCACAAACAAAGCGCTGTGAGCAATGTGGTCACAACACTCAGCCCCGCCGAAACTTTCAGCAAAATTTCAGGGCTGTAAGGCTCAATCAACTTACCGACCATGCCGGCCGTCAAGGCAAAGCCCATGATCATCATCAGCCACACGGTGGTAGCGGCCTGAGCACGTCTGCCCTGAGGCACTTTTTTAGCCATCAAGGTCAAC
>CANIDW010000249.1 GCA_947466165.1 Comamonadaceae bacterium
AATTCAAGAGACTTCAATTGGTCGGGTAAATCACGCCAGTCGCATAAAGAAGCTAGCGTATTTAATTTAATACCGAATAAAAAATCGTAGTCAGGCTTGAGGGCTAGCGCGGTGTCGTAACTTTCTAATGCTTCTTCAAGTCGCTTGAGCTCTTTGAGGAGATTGCCTCGATTGTAGTGTGCTTCAACATAATTCGGATGTATGGCAATAGCTTTGTCGTAATTCACCAATGCTTCTTCCGGTCGCTTGAGCTCTTTCAGGACGGCACCTCGGTTATTGAATGCTGCAGCATAATTTGGACTGATAGCAATGGCCTTCGCATAACTGGCCAATGCTTCATCCAGGCGTTTTAGCTCTTTCAGCACGTTACCTTGGTTGTAAAACGCTTCGTAATAATTAGGTTTGATAGCGATGGCCTTTTCGTAGGAAGCCAAAGCGTCTTCAAGGCAATTAAGCTCTTTTAGGGCAATGCCACGATTGTTGAGTGCTTCAGGGAAATCGGGTTGAAGTGCGATGGCTTTGTCGTAGCAACTCAAAGCATCAGGTAAGCGATTGAGAACCTTTAAAGCGTTGCCTCTGTTAGAGTGCGCTGCGGCAGAGTTGGGATTGATATCGATAGCTTTGCCAATCAAGTCGGCAGCCAATTCAGGATTGTCAGTTTGAGCCGCTATCACGCCAAGCAGATGAAGTGCGTCAAAGTGCTTGGGCTGCTTTTCCAACACTTGCTCATAAATAGTTTTCGCGTTCGCAAATTTTCCTTGTTGGTGCAGAGTCACCCCCTGATGGAATAGTTGATCTATCCTGGGTGATTGCGCCACAATTTTATTCATAAATTCAGCCTTACATTATCGGAGAGGGGGTGTGTAATTTATTTGGGTGACTCATCATGCTCGAGCTGTAATTTTAATGAAAATGCTTTTTGATGGATTCATTCGCATAGGCGCGAGCGCAAACCCTGCTGTGGCAACATAGCGGAGGTTTTTCATGGTGAACAAGATAAGACTTCAATGGCGCAACCCTTAAAGCTACAGACGCCAACGCTGGCGGCAAAGACGCAGCGCGGCCCAGGCCGCGCTTGGCGCGTTGTGGGCTGCGTATTGCTGGCCGGCTTGCTGGGCGCTTGTGCCCATGGGCCGGAGTCGGATATCGCTACCCAAGCGTTGCGCGCACCAACGCCTTGGGACGTGGCCTCGGGGAGTGATGCTTTGCCCACGGGTCCGGCAAACAGTGCTGCCAGCCGCTGGCAGCACCTGACTTTTCCGGGCAAAACAGCCAATCAGTTTGCTTACCTGCAAGTCGATGGCCGGCGGGCCATGGGTGTTCGCTCCAACAGTGCGGTCAGCATGCTGCGCAAAACTGTGAGCATTGAGCCGGCGCAACTGGCGGGCTTGCGCTTTTCGTGGAAAGTACCCAGCCTGATTGCAGGCGCAGACTTGGGCCTGCGTGAAAAAGAAGACTCTCCGGTCCGCCTGGTGCTGGCCTTTGACGGAGACCGCTCGCGTATGTCACCACGTGACCACATGCTCTTTGAGCTGGCCCGCACGCTGACCGGCGAAGAGATGCCTTACGCCACCTTGATGTATGTCTGGAGTAACCACCATGTGCCGGGCACGGTCTTGAAAAGCTTTCGTACTGAGCGTATTCGCAAGTTGGTGCTGGAGTCCGGGCCGGACCGCCTGAACCGCTGGCTGGACTATGAGCGCGACATACGCGCCGATTTTGTGGCTGCCTTTGGCGAAGAGCCAGGGCGGCTAATCGCAGTGGGCATCATGACCGACACCGACAACACCCGCTCCAGCACGCAGGCCTGGTACGGTCCGGTGGTGCTGGGCACGGCCGGGCGCTGAAGCGGCGCTGCATCAAGCGTAGCGTTTGTTGCGCAGGTTGTTTTTCATGTCTTGCAGCAGCGGTTGCAATTTGGGGCTGCCCACGCGCAGCGCGACTGTGGTGGCCAAAATGTCGATGATCATCAGGTGCAAGAGACGCGAGACCATGGGGCTGTAGAGGTCATAGCCCTCAGGGTGGTCGGCCGACAGGTGCACATGGCCTGCGGCTGCCAGTGGTGAGCCGCTGGCCGTGATGACGATGACGGTTGCGCCTTTTTTGCGCGCGATATCGGTGGCGTCCATCAGGTCGCGCGTGCGGCCGGAATTAGAAATCACCACCAGGCAGTCACCCGCACCCAACAGCGAGGCGCTCATGACCTGCATATGGCCGTCGCTGTAGGCGATGGTGTTGACGCCCAGCCGGAAAAACTTGTGCTGCGCGTCTTGCGCCACGATGCCGGAGTTGCCCACGCCAATGAACTCGATGCGCTTGCCGGTCTGGCAGGCCAGCAGCAGGGCGTCTACCGCTTTGCTGATGGCAAAGGTACTGGCATCGTTGCGGTACTTCAAAAAAGCCGACACGGTGTTGTCAATCACCTTGACCACCACGTCGCTGACCTTGTCGTCTGAGTCCACGCTGCGGTGAATAAAGGGCACACCTTCGCTGACGCTGCCGGCGAGTTTGAGCTTGAAGTCGCTCAGGCCGTCATAACCCAGGCTGCGGCAAAAGCGCACCACGGTGGGTTTGCTCACATGCGAGCGCTCAGCCAGCGCGCTGATCGGCAAGTTGGCAAAAGCCCGCGGGTCGCTCAGCACCAGCTTGGCCACCCGCTGCTCAGCGGGCGCCAACGATGGCAAACAGGCTTTGATGCGGTCTAGCATTCCTCGCTCCAACAGAAGCCATCACGCGCGATCATCGCGCTGGCGGCGCTCGGGCCCCAGGTGCCGGCGGCGTAGGGGCGTGGGCCTTGGCTGTCCTGGCGCCAGGCGTCCAGAATGGGTTCGACCCAGCGCCAGGCTTCTTCTTGTTCGTCGCTGCGCACAAACAGGTTCAAACGGCCTTCGATGACGTCTAGCAACAGGCGTTCATAGGCGCCCACGCGTTCAGAGCCAAAGCGTTTGTCAAAGTCCAAGTCAAGCTGCACGGGCGCCAGTTGGGTGCTGCTGCGTTGGCCGCCGGCCAGGCGTTTGTCGGCGCCTTGCGCCAGCAGGTGCAGCTCCAGCCCGTCTTTGGGCTGCAGGTTGATGACCAGCCGGTTGGCCGCGCCCGCCGGCGTGCTGAAAATCGCGTGCGGTGTCGGCCTGAAGTTGACCACGATGCGTGCATCCCGCGTCGCCAGGCGTTTGCCGGTGCGTATGTAAAAAGGCACGCCGGCCCAGCGCCAGTTGGCGATTTCAGCGCGCAGGGCGACAAAGGTTTCGGTCTGGCTGTTGGGCGCTACGCCGGGCTCGCCCGTGTACGCCGGCACCGCTGCGCCGTTGCTGCTGCCGGCGGCGTATTGGCCGCGCACCACGTGTTGCTGCAAGGTCTCTGGGGTCCAGGGCTTGAGGGCGCGCAAGACCTTGAGCTTTTCGTCGCGTATGGCGTCGGCATGGGCGTTGATGGGCGGCTCCATGCCGATGGCGCAGAGCAGCTGCAAGGCGTGGTTTTGCACCATGTCGCGCAGCGCGCCGGTGTGGTCGTAAAAGGCGCCGCGCTTTTCAACGCCCAGGTCTTCAGACATGGTGATCTGGATGTTGGCAATGTTCTCGCGCCGCCACAGGGGTTCAAATAGCGCATTGCCAAATCGCAGCGCAAACAGGTTTTGCACCGAGGGCTTGCCCAGATAGTGGTCGATACGGAACACCTGCTTTTCGCTGAGCACGCGGCGCACGGCTTCGTTGATGGCGCGGTTGGAGGCCAGGTCATGGCCCAGCGGCTTTTCAAGCACCACGCGGGTGGTCGGCCCGTTCAGCCCGGCAGCGGCGATCTGCTCGACCACCGACGTGAACAAGCCGGGCGCTGTGGCCACGTACATGACCACGGTGT
>CANIDW010000250.1 GCA_947466165.1 Comamonadaceae bacterium
AACCCAAAATCATTGTTAAAGTACCCGGCGCATAACCGACTCGCTTGGGTTCGTAGCGACTTAAAAACAGATTTTGAGATTGAGGCCGCGCATCACGGCATACCGGTGCTGTTTAGCTATATGGGGCCAGCTGATGTTCTGGACTTACTGTTGTCTGTTGGCCAGTATTTAAATCGGATGGGAAATGGGGATCCACTTCGTCCTTAGCTTTCCATATCTACGCGCAGGCACTTAACCCCTCGCTTAAGCAAAGCCCCAACGGCAGGCCACCAGGCGCGGTCTGGATGTACGCGGTACGTCTTCGCCCACTCAAGCCTGGCGCCCTGCAGTATTTGCCCGCTTGCCTCGAGCGTTAAATTTCACCTTCCGACTAAGTATTTTGTAGATACAATTAAACATGCTCACATGGGACGAACCCAAGCGCAAGCTGAACATCAAGAATCACGGGCTTGACTTCGTTGGATGCGATGCAATCTGGGACCATTTCACGGTGACCCGCGAAGACAAACGGCAAGACTATGGTGAAGAGCGCCTGGTTTGCTTTGGCCTTCTCGAGGCTGATGTGGTTGTGATGGTTTACACAGAACGCCCGAAAGGGCCTCACGTGATATCGCTGCGAAAGGCAGAAAAACATGAAGCTCGCTACTACCGCCAAGTTGCCAAAGAAAACCTCGGCTAAGGTCAACGATCCAGACAACCCGGCATGGACGGAAGACATGCTGGGTGCTCCTGTCTTAAAGCGTGGCCGCGGCCCTCAGGCAGCGCCTACAAAGTTACTTACCTCCGTCCGTTTGGATGCTGATATCTTGGAGTTCTTCAAGTCAACCGGGGCGGGGTATCAATCAAGAATAAACGCTGCGCTTCGTCTGGAAGTGGAGCGAAATTTGGCGGGTCGTCAAAGAGCAACAACACGCAAGCGCATCGCGGCTTGACTTTGGCGTTAGACCGCGTCGAATACAACGCTTCTCGCTCACAGGCTTAAACCAAGCCTGGATTCTGAAGAAGACGACAATCCCCGCAAACCCGCCAATTCGCAAAGGAGCCCCATGCCCATCACTAAAGGATTCCGCCAGCTCGTCGACGAAGCCATGGCCGAGGTCACCACCCTCAGCGTGGCGCAAGTGCAGGCGCGCATGGGCAGCGCTGACTTGCAGATTGTCGACATCCGTGACCCGCGCGAACTCGAGCGTGGCGGCACCGTGCCCGGCGCTTTGCTGGCGCCGCGCGGCATGTTGGAGTTCTGGGTGGACCCGGCTTCGCCGTATTTCAAACCGGTGTTCGGCGACGAAAGCCGCCAGTTCGTGCTATTTTGTGGCGCCGGCTGGCGCAGTGCGCTGGCGGCCAAGGCGCTGCAAGACATGGGCATGACCAATGTGGCGCACATCGATGGCGGCTTTGCCGACTGGTGCGCGCAAGGTGCGCCGGTGCAAACCCTGGAAGAACACAAGGCCGCCAGCCGGCCGGCCGGCAAGGCCTGAGCCGCGTGGCCCTGGCCGCAAACGCAGCTTGCACCTGCGGCCGTGAGGCCAAGCCCGGCCAGCCGCGCCAACTGGCCGACTGCTGCGGCCCTTACCTTGACGACTTCGAACACCGGCCCGCGCCGGACGCAGCCAGCCTGATGCGCTCGCGCTACAGCGCCTTTGTGCTGGAGCGCGCTGACTACCTGCTGGCCACCTGGCACGCCCGCACACGGCCGGCCACGTTGAGCTTCGAGCCTCATGCCCGTTGGCTTGGGTTGGAAGTGCGCGCTCACGTAAGCACCGGGCCTGATGATGCCGAAGTCGAGTTTGTGGCGCGCATGCGCGTAGCCGGCAAGGCGGTGCGCCTGCATGAGCGCAGCCGCTTTGTGCTGGAGGCTGGGCGCTGGTTTTATGTCGATGGCGATCAACTCTGAGCATCGCGCCACCCGGGCAGCCGGCGCAAGCCTTGCCTTTATCATCAGGTGATGAAATACCATGCGGTTTTATTTGATTGCGATGGCGTGCTGGTTGACAGCGAAACCATCACCAACGGGGTCTTGCGCGACATGCTCGAAGAGTCCGGTTGGCAGCTGACACTGGCTCAATGCATGGCGCATTTTGTTGGTAAGGCGGTGCATGACGAGCGCAAATTGATCGAATCGCACACCGGCCAGCCCCTGACCGAGGCCTGGATGGCCAGCTTTCGCGAGCGTCGCAACCAGGGCTTGGTCAGCAGTTTGCAGCCGATTGACAACGCCCTGGCCGCCGTTAAGCAAATACATACCAAGTACGCCGGCCGGATTGCCTGCGCATCCGGCGCAGACCGTTTCAAGGTGGAGTTGCAGCTGAAAAAATGCGGGTTCATGCCTTACTTTGAAGGTTTCATCTTCAGCGGCCATGAAATGCCGCGCACCAAGCCGGCCCCCGACGTTTACCTGGCTGCGGCGGCGGCCCTTGGGGTGGCGCCACAGCATTGCGCAGTGGTCGAAGACACGGTCACCGGCGTCATGGCCGGCTTGGCCGCGGGTGCAACGGTCTATGGCTACAGCCCCTCCTCAGCCGCCCACGACGCCCCCCGGGCCTTGCTGGCGGCGGGTGCACAGCGGGTTTTCACTGACATGGACGCCCTGGCCGGCCTTCTTTAAGGCTTCTTCACGAAATCCCTCACTGGTGATAAGCTGTAATGCTGCACTGTTTTTAACCTTAACTAAAGAGAGCCTTATGCCCGGACTTCTACCCAATGTCGACCCTGACGGCCTGCTCGAATTTTCGGTGGTCTACACCGACCGGTCCCTCAACCACATGTCTAAGAGCTTTCAGGTCGTGATGACGGACATTTCCGGCATGCTCAAGGAAGTCTATGGCGCGCATTCCGCCGTGCTGGTGCCCGGCAGCGGCACCTACGGCATGGAATCGGTGGCCCGCCAGTTTGCCGGCGGCAAACACGTGATGGTCATCCGCAACGGCTGGTTCAGCTACCGCTGGACGCAGATTTTTGACATGGGCCAGATCCCCGCCACGCACACTGTGATCAAGGCGCGCCAGACTGCCGCTGAAGCGCAAGCCCCCTGGGCACCGGCACCGATTGCCGAAGTGCAGGCCGCCATTGCCAAAGAAAAGCCGGCGGTGGTGTTCGCGCCTCACGTTGAAACCTCTGCCGGCATGATCCTGCCCGACAACTACCTGCGTGCTGTGGCCGATGCCGTGCACGCGGTGGGCGGCTTGTTTGTGCTGGACTGCATTGCCTCCGGCGCCATGTGGGTGGACATGAAAGCCACGGGCGTTGATGTGCTGGTCTCTGCGCCGCAAAAAGGCTGGAGCAGCTCGCCTTGCTGCGCCATGGTCATGCTCAGCGAGCGGGCCCGCACCGCCATCGAAGGCACCACCAGCTCCAGCTTTTCATGCGACCTCAAAAAGTGGCTGCAGATCATGGAAACCTACGAAAAAGGCGGCCATGCTTACCACGCCACCTTGCCGACAGACGCCCTGACGCGTTTGTGCAGCGTCATGAAAGAAACCCAGGCCTACGGTTTTGCCAAGGTCAAGGCCGAGCAGGAGCTGCTGGGCAAAAAAGTACGCGCACTGTTTGAAAGTCGCGGCCTGCGCAGTGTGGCGGCCGAAGGCTACAAAGCGCCGGGCGTAGTGGTCAGCTACACCACCGACCAAGATATCCACACAGGTAAGAAGTTCCTCGAGCAAGGTTTGCAAACGGCCGCTGGTGTGCCGCTGCAATGCGATGAGCGGGCGGACTTCAAGACCTTCCGTATCGGCCTGTTTGGCCTGGACAAGTGGCACCATGTCGACCACACCGTGGCCAACCTGGCCGGTGCTTTAGACCGTGTCGGCTTGACCGAAAAAGTGGCCGAAGCCGTCGCCGGCTGACACAT
>CANIDW010000251.1 GCA_947466165.1 Comamonadaceae bacterium
AGACAGCGGGTCTGGCCGGGGCTGATGCGGGTGCCGCCCCGTTGGTTTCTGGCTTGGCCGCCGGCGCAGGGCTGGTGCCGCCCGTGGTTTTAGCTTCGGCTGCAGGAGCCGTCGCCTGAGGGCTGGCAGCTGCATCCTGGCCCCCGGTTTGCACCATGGCCGTATTGGCAGGCGTTGGTTTGACTAGTGCAGCAGCGTTTTGCCGGCTTTCAATCAGCCCGTCAATGGCCGCTGTCAACATGGCCGTGTCGGTGGTGCCCAGCCAGGCGGCACGGTTGGAGGCAATGTTGATGGCTTGGGTCAGCGTGCAGGCCGAGCTGTTGCGCTGAATCCACTCTGCGGCTTTGACAGACCGCTCCACCGGGTCGTGGATGTTCAGTCCGATGGCCTTGAAGTCTGCCACCAGGCAAACCGCGCGAGGCTCTGCCGGTGCGGCCGGCTTGCTCACTCTTTTGGCTGTTTGAGCAGCAGCCGTGCCAAGAGCAGCCGTCAGCAGACAGGCCAGGACAATTCGAGCGGAAGCAATGGTTTGGGTCATGACTTGATATGAATCGTCACCAGCAGCGAAAACCTGAATTTTGAGGGGGCTGAGCCTTACTTTTGCGTCAGGATCCAGCTGACCAACTGCTTGGCTTCATCTGGTGAGACCTGCGCGTTGGACGGCATGGGCACCGGGCCCCAGACGCCAGCGCCACCCTTGATGACTTTGACAGCCAGTTTGTCGACGGCATCTCTCTGGCCGGCGTATTTGGCTGCCACATCTTTGTAGGACGGGCCAACCAGTTTTTTGTCAGCCGCATGGCAGGACATGCAGTTTTTGGCTGCTGCCAGTTTCTGGTCAGCCAGGGCGGGTGCAGCCAGCAAAAGACCGCTCAGGGCGGCACAAATCAGAGTAGAGGATTTTTTCATGATCAGGTCTGAAAAGTTGGTGGAATGGGGCATCAATAGTCGTCTAGCACCGCACCTTTGCTGGCGCTGGAAGCATTGAACGCAAACTTGGCCTGCACGCCGCGGGTGTAGCGCGGCAGCGGAGCTTTCCAGCCGACCTTGCGGGCGGCCAGCTCAGCGTCGCTGATGTTCAGTTGCAGCAGCAATTGCTTGGCGTCGATGGTGATGGAGTCGTTTTCCTTGATAAAGGCAATGTTGCCGCCGGCTGCCGCTTCGGGTGCGACGTGGCCGACCACCATGCCCCAGGTGCCGCCTGAAAAACGGCCGTCAGTGATCAGGCCCACGCTCTCGCCCAGGCCGGCACCGATCAGCGCGCCTGTGGGCGCCAGCATTTCGGGCATGCCGGGGCCGCCTTTGGGGCCCAGGTAGCGCAGCACCATCACGTCGCCGGCCTTGATCTTGCCGGCCAGAATGGCGGCCAGCGCCGACTGCTCGTCGTCAAACACGCGGGCCGGGCCGGTCATGACCGGGTTCTTCAGGCCGGTGATCTTGGCCACACAGCCCTCTGGCGAGAGGTTGCCCTTGAGCACGGCCAGGTGGCCCTGGGCGTACATGGGTTTGTCAATCGGGCGTATCACGTCCTGGTCAGCGCGCGGTGCGTCGGGTATGTCTTTGAGCACTTCGGCAATGGTCTGACCGGAAATGGTCAGGCAGTCGCCGTGCAAGAGGCCGGCTTTGAGCAGCATTTTCATGACCTGCGGAATGCCGCCGGCCTGGTGCAGATCGACCGCGAGGTATTTGCCGCTGGGCTTGAGGTCGCACAACACAGGGGTTTTGACGCGGATGCGCTCGAAGTCGTCAATCGTCCACTCAACCCCGGCCGTGTGGGCAATCGCCAGGAAGTGCAGCACGGCGTTGGTCGATCCACCGGTGGCCATGATCACGGCAACAGCGTTTTCAATGGCCTTTTTGGTGACGATGTCGCGCGGCTTGATGTTCTTTTTGATGGCCTCGATCAGCACCTTGGCCGATTCCTTGGCCGAGTTGGCTTTCTCGTCGTGCGGGTTGGCCATGGTCGAAGAGTAGGGCAGCGAGATGCCCAGGGCCTCGAAGGCACTGGACATGGTGTTGGCCGTGTACATGCCGCCGCAGCTGCCGGTGCCTGGAATGGCGCGGCGCTCGATCTGCAGCAGGTCTTCGTCGCTCATGCGGCCGGCAGAATGCTCGCCCACGGCCTCGAATACGCTCACGATGTTGAGGTCTTTGCCTTTGTAGTGGCCGGGCAGAATGGTGCCGCCGTACACATAGATGGCCGGCACATTGGCACGCAGCATGCCCATCAGGCCGCCGGGCATGTTTTTGTCGCAGCCGCCGACTACCAGCACGCCGTCCATCCACTGGCCTTGCACGCAGGTTTCGATGCAGTCGGAGATGACTTCGCGGCTGACCAGCGAGTACTTCATGCCCTCGGTGCCCATGGCCATGCCGTCAGAGATGGTGGGCGTGCCGAAGACCTGGGCGTTGCCGCCTGCCTCCTCAATGCCGGCAATCGCCGCGTCAGCCAGCTTTTGCAGGCCGGAGTTGCAGGGGGTGATGGTGCTGTGGCCGTTGGCCACGCCGACCATGGGCTTTTTGAAATCACTGGCTTCGTAGCCCATGGCGTAGTACATCGAGCGGTTGGGTGCGCGGGAGGTGCCTTCGGTGATGTTCTTGCTGCGGCGGTTGATGGCGTCGCCTTCGGGCATCTTGTCTTGCGTCATGGTGTGTCTCTGTGGGTCTTGGAAGGGCTTGCCGTACTGGCTTTGCCGGTGACTGACGATTTTACGTTGCGATGTCAGACCCGTGCCGGCTGGCACAATCCCGGCATGCTCATTCACCCTGAAATTGACCCGGTTGCTCTGCAAATCGGCCCCCTGGCCCTGCACTGGTACGGACTGACTTATCTGGCCGCTTTCGGCCTTTTTTTGTTGCTTGGCATTCTGCGCTTGCGCCACCAGCCTTATGCCTCGATGACGGGGCCGGCCGCGTGGAGCCGGCGTGACATTGAGGACATTCTTTTTCTGGGTGTTGTTGGCGTGGTCTTGGGCGGACGCATCGGTTACTGCCTTTTTTACAAGCCCGGTTACTACCTGGCGCATCCGCTGGAGATTCTGGCGGTATGGCAGGGCGGCATGAGTTTTCATGGCGGCATGTTGGGCGTGCTGGTTTCGCAGTGGTGGTTTGCCCGCAGCCGTGGCAAACCCTGGCTGCAGGTCATGGACTTGATCGCCCCATGCGTGCCGACCGGGCTGGCGGCCGGGCGCATTGGCAATTTCATCAATGGCGAGTTGTGGGGGCGATTGAGCAGCCCCGACTTGCCTTGGGGCATGGTCTTTAAGTACAGCGGCTCGCTGCAAGCGCGCCACCCGTCGCAGCTTTACCAGTTTTTGCTGGAAGGGTTGTTGCTTTTTGCACTTCTTTGGTTGTATGCGCGCAGGCCGCGTAAAACCGGCCAGGTCTCCGCAGCGTTTTTAGTTGGCTATGGTGTTTTTCGCTTTATCGCTGAATTTTTCCGCCAGCCGGATGATTTTCTGGGAGTACTGGCGCTGGGCTTGAGCATGGGGCAGTGGCTTTGCCTGCCCATGATCCTAGCTGGTCTTGCCCTGTGGGTCTGGGCCGGCGGGCGAACCAGAGCCTAGAACCCAAGGGAAACCCATCTGCCGGCAGGCTGAAAAACTTTGTACATTTGTGCAGGCCTTGATTAGCCGTGCCTGCGGCAAGCACTCAGACACAACATAACCGGAGACTTCTTATGAGCCAATTCCAAATTAATGCAAGCCGTCGCGATGTGCTGCGTGCTGCCGCAGCTGGCGCTGCAGCCCTGTCACTCGGGGTGCAGGCGCAGTCCGGCTGGCCGAGCAAGCCGGTCAATATGGTCGTGCCTTTCCCGGCCGGCGGCGGCACCGATGCTTTTGCGCG
>CANIDW010000252.1 GCA_947466165.1 Comamonadaceae bacterium
AGCTGGCAAAGTGAAAAGCGACTGCGCTTTGCACTCAAAGGGGAACGGCCGGGGCAGATCGCCTACCTGTGCGAGTGTGTGGGCTTGCAAGTTCAAGCCATGAAGCGCATACGCATAGGCCGCGTGGCCATGAGCAGCCTGCCCGTGGGCCAGTGGCGTTACCTGCTGCCGCACGAAAAATTCTGAGCGGGACAATGCGGGGCGGGGCAGGGGATGGATTCCTGCCTGCGCAGGAATGACGGGGGGCGCATGAATGACGGGGCGCGCAGGAGTGACGGGGCGCGCAGGACTGTCAGGGTTTTTTATCCGTCATCCTCGCGAAAGCGGGGATCCATCTTTAGGGCTTGGCTTCTTAACGCCGCCAGCCTAAAACGAAAAGCCCCCCGGAAACACCCAGACCAGCGCACCCGTCATGAGCACATAGCGTAAAAATTTGCCAATGGCCATGTAAGCCAGGCAGGGCCAGAACGGGAATTTGAGCCAACCGGCCACTGCGCACAGCGGGTCACCTACGGCTGGCAGCCAGGCCAGCAGGCAGGCTTTAGGGCCCAGCTTTTCGAGCCAGCGCAATGCCCGGTTGTGTTGGGAGGAGTGCTTGTACTTACCCACCACTTTGTGCGCGCCATAGCCCATCCACCAGTCCAGCGCGCCGCCCAGCGTGTTGCCGGCGGTGGCCACCAGCACGGCCGGCCAAAAGAGTTCAGGGTTGAGCTTGATCAGGCCAAACACCACCGGCTCCGAGCCCATGGGCAGCAGGGTCGCAGAGATGAAGGACACCACGAACACCGTGCTCAAGCCGTATTCGGGCAGGGCCAGCAGCTCGGTGAGTTGGATGATCCAGGTTGGCATGTGAGTCTGAGTATAAATTGGGCTGCTGAAATTTTAGGCATATACAATGGCCCCTCGCATTTTTCTGCCCAACCGCACGACCCCCTTCCACGCGCTTTCATGAATATCGGCTCTTATGTTTTGGCAAACCGCGTGTTGGTCGCCCCCATGGCAGGCGTGACCGACAGGCCTTTTCGCGCGCTGTGCAAAAAACTGGGCGCAGCTTATGCGGTCAGCGAGATGGTCACCTCGCGCCGCGACCTTTGGGACACGCTCAAAACTTCGCGACGCGCCAACCACGATGGCGAAGTCGAGCCGATCGCCGTGCAAATCGCCGGCACCGATGCCGCCATGATGGCCGAGGCGGCAGCCTACAACGTGGCGCGTGGCGCACAAATCATCGACATCAACATGGGCTGCCCGGCCAAAAAAGTTTGCAACAAATGGGCCGGCTCTGCGCTGATGCAAGACGAACCGCTGGCGCTGGCCATTGTGCAAGCCGTGGTGGCAGCCTGCGCGCCGCAGGGCGTGCCGGTCACCCTGAAAATGCGTACCGGCTGGTCAGCCGACAACAAAAATGCCTTGACGCTGGCCCGCGCTTTTGAAGACGCCGGTGTGCAGATGATTGCCGTGCACGGCCGCACCCGCGAACAAGGCTACAAAGGCCTGGCAGAGTACGACACGATCGCCGCCGTCAAGGCTGCGCTGCACATCCCGGTGGTGGCCAATGGCGATATTGATTCGCCAGAAAAAGCCCGGGACGTTCTGGCCTACACCTGCGCTGATGCTGTGATGGTCGGGCGTGCTGCGCAAGGCCGGCCCTGGATATTTCGCGAGATCAGCCACTTTTTAGAAACGGGCACGCACCTGGCGCCGCCGCTGGTCGCCGAGGTCAAGCGCCTGCTGTTGGAGCACCTGATCGATCATTACAGCTTGTATGGTGAATTCTCCGGGGTGCGCACGGCGCGCAAACACATCGGCTGGTATGTCAAATCCTTGCCCGGCGGCGAGGACTTCAGGGCGCACATGAATCTGATTGACAGCTGCGAAGCGCAGTTGGCAGCCGTTGCCCATTTCTTTGATGGCCTGGAAGACCGCATGGAGCGCATGCCTGCTGCCGCGCTGGCCCCTGCGGGCCAAGTCCCGTACACACAAATACAAGAGAGAGTCGCCCTATGAGCAAAAAACAAATTGAAGAATGCGTTCGCGCCAGCCTGGAAGGCTATTTCAAAGACCTGCACGGCACCGAGCCGGCCGGCATGTACGACATGATGGTGACCGTGATCGAAAAGCCGCTGCTCGAAGTTGTGATGCAACAGGCCGATCAGAACCAGTCGCGTGCAGCCGAGTGGCTGGGCCTGAACCGCAACACCTTGCGTAAAAAATTGCTGGCGCACAAGCTTTTGAAATAAGCACAGTACCCGCCATGAACGCCCTGATTTCCGTCTCCGACAAAACCGGCATTGTTGAATTTGCAAGGGCCCTGCACGCATTGGGCATCAAGTTGCTGTCCACCGGCGGCACCGCTAAGCTGCTGGCCGACCAGGGCCTGCCGGTGACCGAAGTCGCCGAGCTCACCGGCTTTCCTGAGATGCTGGACGGCCGCGTTAAAACATTGCACCCCAAAGTCCACGGCGGCTTGCTGGCCAGGCGCGATGTGCCCGAGCACATGGCGGCGCTCAAGGCGCACCGGATCGACACCATCGACCTGCTGGTCGTCAACCTCTACCCCTTTGAAGCGACTGTGGCCAAGCCAGGCTGCACTTTGGAAGACGCGATCGAGAACATCGACATCGGCGGGCCGGCCATGGTTCGCTCTGCTGCCAAGAACTGGAAAGACGTGGGCGTGCTGACAGACGCTTCGCAATACCCTGGTGTGCTGGCCGAGCTCCAGGCCGACGGCCAGTTGAAGGACGCCACCAGGTTCGCGCTGTCCGTCGCTGCCTTCAACCGCATCAGCCAGTACGACGGCGCCATCAGCGACTACCTCTCCAGCATCCAGGCCGACGGCAGCCACAGCGTGTTTCCGGCGCAGGCCAACAGCCGCTTCATCAAGCTGCAAGACCTGCGCTACGGCGAGAACCCGCACCAGCAAGCGGCCTTCTACCGAGACCTGTACCCGGCCACCGGCTCGCTGGTCACGGCGCGCCAGTTGCAGGGCAAGGAACTCTCGTACAACAACATCGCTGACGCCGACGCCGCCTGGGAATGCGTCAAGAGCTTCGACGCCCGCCTGGGCCAGACGGCCTGCGTGATCGTCAAGCATGCCAACCCCTGCGGTGTGGCCGTGGGCGTGGACGCGCTCGACGCCTACAGCAAGGCCTTCAAAACCGACCCGACCTCCGCCTTCGGCGGCATCATTGCGCTGAACTGCCCGCTGGACGAAAAAGCCGCGCTGGAAATCTCCAAGCAGTTTGTCGAGGTGCTGATGGCGCCGGCCTTCACGCCCGAAGCTCTGGCCGTTTTCAAGAGCAAGGTCAACGTGCGCATTCTCGAGATCGCCTTGCCCGCCGGCGGCGACAGCGCCTGGGCGCAGGGTCGCAACCTGGTGGACGTCAAGCGCGTCGGCTCAGGGCTCTTGATGCAGACCGCCGACAACCACGAAATCACGCTGGCCGATCTGAAAGTGGTCACCAAGCTGCAACCCACCCCGGCGCAACTGCAAGACCTGCTGTTCGCCTGGAAGGTCGCCAAGTACGTCAAGTCCAACGCCATCGTCTTTTGCGGCGGCGGCATGACCCTGGGCGTGGGCGCCGGCCAGATGAGCCGCATCGACTCGGCCCGCATCGCCGCCATCAAGGCCGCCAACGCCCAGCTCGACCTCAAAGGTTCAGCGGTCGCCAGCGATGCTTTCTTTCCTTTCCGTGACGGCCTGGATGTGGTGGTGGATGTGGGCGCGAGCTGCGTTATTCAGCCGGGTGGCAGCATGCGCGACCCTGAGGTGATTGCCGCCGCCGACGAGCGCGGCGTGGTGATGGTGACCACCGGCGTGCGGCACTTCCGGCATTGAAGCCGG
>CANIDW010000253.1 GCA_947466165.1 Comamonadaceae bacterium
ACATGGATGGCCGCCGGCACCTTGCCCGAAGCGCCGCTCATGCGGCCGTCGGTGACCAGCGCCACCTTGAAACCCTGACCCTGCAAAACGGCCAGCGGCGGCGTGAGCTTGTGCAGCTCGGGCATGCCGTTGGCTTGCGGGCCCTGCCAGCGCACCACGCACATCACATCGCGCGACAGCTCACCCGCCTGGAAGGCCTGGTGCAATGCTTCCTGTGAATCAAAGACACGGGCAGGCGCTTCAATCAAATGCCGGTCCTCCGGAATGGCAGACACCTTGATCACACTGCGGCCCAAATTGCCCTGCAGCAGCCTGAGTCCACCGGTCGCACTGAAAGGTGTTTTAACCGGCCGCAGCACGCTCAGGTCTTTGGACGCCCCGCCGTCGTGCCAAACAATCTTGCCCGCCTGCATGGAAGGCTCGCGGGTGTATTCGCGCAGGCCCTGGCTGCGAACAGTCAGCACGTCTTCATGCATGAGACCGGCATCCAGCAACTCACGAATCACAAAGCCGGTGCCGCCCACGCGCTGGAACTCATTGACGTCAGCGCTGCCGTTGGGGTAGACATGGCATAGCAAAGGAACCACCTCAGATAACGCTGAAAAATCATTCCAGTCGATGGTGATGCCGGCTGATCGGGCCACGGCAACCCAGTGAATCAGGTGGTTGGTCGAGCCGCCGGTGGCCAGCAGCGCGACCATGGCGTTGACGATGGCACGCTCGTCCACGATGCGGCCGATGGGCGCATAGCGTTTGCCCAAGGTAATGCCCAGCACAGTGCGGGTGGCTTCGCGTGTCAGCTCGTCGCGCAGGTCATTGCCTGGATTCACAAAGGCAGTGCCGGGCACGTGCAGGCCCATGGCTTCGAGCAGCATCTGGTTGCTGTTGGCTGTGCCGTAAAAAGTGCAGGTGCCAGGGCTGTGATAGGACTGGAATTCCGATTCCAGCAAGTCGTCTCGGCCCACCAGCCCTTGCGCGGCTTTTTCACGCACAGCGGCTTTGTCTTTGTTCGACAGACCCGAGGGCATGGGGCCGGCCGGCACAAAGACCACGGGCAAATGACCGAAGTGCAGCGCACCGATCAAGAGGCCGGGCACGATCTTGTCGCACACGCCCAGCATCAGCGCGCCGTTGTACATGTCGTGCGACAAAGCCACAGCGGTGGCCATGGCAATCACGTCGCGGCTGAATAAGCTGAGCTCCATGCCCGCTGTTCCTTGCGTGACGCCGTCACACATGGCGGGCACGCCGCCGGCCACTTGCGCCGTGGCGCCCTGCTTGCGCGCCTCGGCCTTGATCAGCTCGGGGTAGCGCAGCAGCGGCACGTGCGCAGACAGCATGTCGTTGTAGGCGTTGACAATGCCGATGTTGGGGGCTTTTTCGGTGACTATTTTGAAACGGTCATCAAGTGGCGCGCCTGCCAATGCGTGCGCCAGATTGGCGCAGCCCATGCGGTCCGGGTTGGCATCGCGCGTGGAGGCGTCGGCCAGTCGTGCCAGGTAGGCGCTGCGCCCCGGTTGGCTGCGCTCAATGATGCGCTCAGTGATGTGGTGGACTGTGGTGTGAAGCATCAGAAAATTTTGAATCTGTAATTTAGTTACTTTTTCGATGGTAACCGGTTGCCCCGCCGGCAAACCTTCCAAAGTTACGGCTGGGTTACCAATTTTTCGCGACAAATGCGCAGCCAAAGAGTACAGTTGTGCGCCGTGCCATCCAGACTCCCACTTAGCTCCAACATGCCCACTTCGGGCTCGGTCGTCCAACGCGATACACAAACGATGCTCAGGCAAGTCAAAGCGCAATGGGGCGGGGTTTCGGATCTTTGGGTTTTTGGCTATGCCTCTTTGATCTGGCGGCCTGAATTCGAGTTCGAAGAACACCGCCCTGCCCACCTGCGCGGCTACCATCGCGCACTGAAAATGTGGAGCCGAGTCAACCGCGGCACACCCGAATGTCCAGGCTTGGTGTTTGCCTTGCTGTCCGGCGGCAGTTGCAAAGGCATCGTCTACAGAGTGCCGAAAGCCCGTGCTGCGCAAGCCCTGGAGCTGCTGTGGGAGCGAGAAATGCCCACCGGCGTCTATGACCCTAAATGGCTTGCCTGTGAAACCTCAGGCGGCACCGTCAAAGCACTGACCTTCACGCTCTCCCGCAAAAGCCCTAACTTCACAGGCCAGCTCGAAGTGCCCACTTACCGGCAGATTTTTGCGAAGTCGCAGGGCCGTTTCGGCTCTACCCTGGATTACGCCAGACAAACATTTGAATGCCTGCAAAAAGTGGGGATTCACGACAAAGAACTGGGCCGCCTGCTGGCACTGGCCCCACCGGCACATGCCGGCGGACCTGAGAGTCCATAGCCTGCGTCCTTATACTGGGCTATCCATGGCAGACCACACTAATTCCATCGCCGACCTGCGCAAAAGCTATGAGCGCGCAGAACTCAATGAAGAAGCCTCCAGCGCAGCGCCCGGGCAACAGTTTTCAAAGTGGCTTGAAGAAGCCATTGCCGCCCAACTTCCTGAGCCCAATGCCATGACCCTGGCCACCGTGGGCAGTGACTTGCGTCCTTCCACTCGGGTGGTGCTGATCAAGGGCCTGGACGAACGCGGCATTGTCTGGTTTACCAATTACGACAGCCGCAAAGGCAGGGAGCTTGCTGGCAACCCGCATGCTGCCTTGCAGTTCCACTGGGTCGAACTCGAGCGAGTGGTGCGCATCGAAGGCCGGGTGGAAAAAATCTCTGACGAAGAAAGCGACGCCTACTTTCACAGCCGACCGCTGGACTCGCGCATCGGTGCCTGGGCCAGCCCGCAAAGTGAAGTCATCAGCGGCCGCGGTGTGCTGGTGGCCAATGCGGCCAAGTTCGGGGCTCAATTTTTATTGCAGCCACCGCGCCCGCCGCACTGGGGCGGCTACCGGCTGCTAGCCGACCGCTGGGAATTCTGGCAAGGCAGGCGCAGCCGTCTGCATGACCGCTTGCGCTATACGCAGCAAGCCGGCGGCGACTGGTTGCGCGAACGCCTGGCGCCCTGAAGGCTCAGTCCTTGGCCGCTGTGAGCGGCTCAATCGGCCCGATCCGCTCTATCCTCTGGCCTTGCACTGCCGCCAGTTCAGCCGGCGTCACCTGCTCAGGCGCAATTTCGGCCAAAGGCAGCAGCACAAAAGCGCGCGACATCATGCGCGGATGGGGCAGTGTCAAGTTCGGCTTGTCGCTGCGAAGACTGCCAAAACGCAGCAAGTCCAGATCCAGTGTGCGAGGCGCCAGCCTGTAAGGCCGCTGCCTGCCGGCAGCGTTTTCGATCGATTGCATAAAAACCAACAGGTCTAGCGCGCTGAGCGAAGTCTCCAAGGCCAGGACGGCGTTAAGGTAATCTGGCGATGGCGGGTCCATAGTGACAGCGTCATCATCCAAGGCTGGCGTCTTGTAAATGCTCGAGCAGGCGATGACCCGACTGTGCGCGGCGCTGTCCAGAGCTGCCCGAGCCCGGCGCAAGGCGGCATGGGCGTCACCCAGGTTGGCACCCAGCGCGACATAGGCCGTCACCATGGGAGGCACGCTGCAAGCTTTCAATCCACGGACGAGCTATCGGGCTGGCGTGCGCTGCCGGCGCCCTCTGCCTGACCACCGCTTTTGCGGCGGCGGCGACGCTTGCGTGGTGCAGCCTCGCCATCACCGCCCGGCTGCTGCGCTGCTGAATCAAGCTCTGATTCGCTGCGCCCGCTGTCTTGGCCCTTGGACAGTGCTGCATCTGCGTCTTGCCGGCGCACACGCACGCGCGGCGTTGGCGGCCTGGACTGTTGCTCCAGTCGCGCCTGCTCGATCATCTCGTGGCGCTCATCGTCATA